>JAISNE010000074.1 GCA_031276375.1 Accumulibacter sp. | reverse complement strand
TTGATGACGTGACGCTGAATCAGCAAATAATCGGGCCGCTGTCCCAATTCCACCAGGGCGCGGGCGACGATATTCACGAAACGCCAGGCGAATTCCCGGAAGGCGGCGCTGTTGCCCTTGCCGGAAAGCTGTCCGGCGATGCGCGAAGCGACTTCCGAGATGCGCCCGAAACGCCCGACCGCGTTATAGCGCGCCGAGATATCCGGCCAACCCAGATGAAACACGTAGAACTCGCGCTCGCGCCCGGCGCGTTTGACCTCCACCGCCATGCGTTTCAAAAGATCGGCATCCCCCTTGGGATCGAAAACGATCACCACCTCGAACTCGCCCGCGGCATTCTTCCGGCGAATATCCTGCGTGATGAAGAGTTCGGCGAGCCGCGTCTTGCCCACGCGGGTCGTGCCCAAGACCAGCGTATGCCCGACTCGTTCCCCGAGCGGCAGGGAAACGTCGACCTCGTCGGGTTCGATACCGTGCAAGCGCGGCAGCCCGCCTACGGGCGGCAAGGGGCGTACCGGATTGAGCGGACTGTCCCAGGCGAGCATACGAGGAAGCAGCGCCCATGGAAACGGCGCGAATTCCAGCCCTTCCTCCACCCGGCGGGCAAGTTGGTAGAGCCTTGGCGGTTCCACGTAAACGCGAAATTCCGGGCGGTAGGTTTGCATCAGCCGATGCGTGTGCCGCTGCTCCCAGCGGAATCCCCGGCCGATGAACAGCCGTTGCCCGCTGACCGGCACGGCGCGGCTCGTCATCTCATAGCGCGGCAGGCGCCGGATGTTGCGGCGGTAGCGCAGGATCGTCCAGGCCTCCCGGAAACGGATGAAACCATAGACCAGAAAAGCCAACGCGCTCCACTCCCCCCAGCCCGGACTCAGCGCGAGCGACCACGGGGCCGCGAGGCAAAGAAACGCGCTGGCGGCGCAGACCGCGACGGTGTAAAGCTCCACCGCGGGACGCAATAAAACCTCGACGGACTGGGAGCGCGCCATGGCGGGCGTTTCAAGGCTCGATGCCGGTCGCGGTAATCAGCACCGGATAGTGCGAAAGCCCCAGCCGCGATGCGAGATCGTCGCCTGAAGCGGGCGACAGGATGAGATCGGGAACGAGACGGCGCAGGCTATCGAGCGCCTCGGGCGAACTCACGTGGACGGCCAGGCCAACGGCCCGGACTTCGCGCAAGGCGGAATACCGCTCCCGCAACCAGACACGCGAACGTTCGTCGTCGCCGACGAGGAAGATCGGTGTCAGCCCCGGCGCGCGGATCGCGCGGGGTGGCTCCTCGCCCGGCGAAAGCAAGGCGGAGCGCACAGGAAGAAGGGCCGCCTCGGCCTCGGAGGGCGAACGCGGCAAGGTGGGCGGCGCGGACGGCGCGGACAAAGTGGACGAAGTGGGCGCCGCCGCGCGATCCTCCTGGGCGGCGAAGGCCTCGTAGTACGGTAAGGCCGACACGCCGCCGCGATCCTCGACGACGATCAGTTCGGCGGCGAAAGCCGGCCCGGAAAAGCCCCCGGCGGAAAATACCGCGAGGAAGAACGGAATACGTTTCAGGAAGTTCATGACGTGCTCGCAATTCGGAAAGAGGAAAGGGAAGAAAGGGAAGGCGAAACGGAAGAAACGGAAGAACCCGGGGACGGGCCGGACAGACGGCGCAGATGGCGGGAAACGCTTTGCCGGTAGCGATACGCCGGTTCGCCGCCGGCCGGGCGGTGATAGCGCCCGATGGCCGGCAGCCAGTCCTCGCCGGGCGTGTGCTGCTCCTTCAGGATGTCGGCGGCGATCGCCAGATTGCGGTAGGGGTCGAGAAGGTCGCAGGCGTCGCGGTAGCGCTTGGCGTGATGGCCGAGATTGATCTGCCCCAGGCCGACGTCGATGCGCTTGGGCGAAGTCCGCGCCAGCGCCCGGGAGAGTCCCGCGCAAGCCTCGCCGCGGCTGGCGTAGCGTTCGGGCCGGCCGGCGACGTTGAGCGTCCACGGCCAGGGAATCAGGCGGCCGCGCAAGCGGATGCCGCTTTCCTGCAGGGCGATGGCGTAGAGCACCGGCGAGGGCACCCCCGCCCGTTGCGCGGCGAGCTGGTAGGCCGGCGGCGGGATGTCCTGGGCGTGGGCGGCGAACGCCAGGCCCAGCGCCGCCAGGCCGGCCAGACGGAATCGGAGAACGAAGCTCATTGCCGCCGCCATTGCCCATTCACCTCGCGCAGCACGGCGGGCAGCTCGCCGGAGAGATCCAGGGCCTGCCAGCGCCCCTCGTCGTGATTGAGGGTGATCGCGCGGGCGCGCACCCGGGCCGGATCGATGCGCGCCTTGTACGCCCAGGCGCGCAGGCGCGCGTCGTCGCCCCCGCTGTCGACGAGGTAGAGATCGAAGGCGGCGCCGGCGGCCTGCAAAAAGCGCACGCGCGCCTCGCACGGCGGGCAGTCGGGTTTCACAAAGACGGCCAGGCGCGCGCCGGCCTCCCCGGCCTCGCCGACCTCGTTCATTCCCCGCGGCTCGATGCGCGGCAGGCCGGGGAAGAGGCGCGCCCAGGCCGCGTCGTAGGCGCGCTGATAGGCGAACAGCTTCTCGACACGGCGCGCCTCGACCTTGACCTGAAGTTCCGCGTAGCGCTCGCGCTCGGCCTCGTCGCGGGCCTCGATCCCCAGGGCGGTGAGCGGGTCGAGATTCGGCGAACGGAGACCCAAAGGCCCGGTCATGAGCTGCCGGTAGCGCGCCCATTCTTCGGCGCGCAGTCCCCAGTCATTCGCCTGTCGTTCGTCGCTGC
>JAISNE010000065.1 GCA_031276375.1 Accumulibacter sp. | reverse complement strand
GCGGCCAGCGTTCGTTCGGTCAGGCGCAGGTAGATCTCGGTCTTGCCGCTGCCGGTGACGCCGTGCAGCAGGTAGGCGTGAAAGCCCGGCGCGTCGGCGGCGAGGCGTTCGAGCGTCTGGCGCTGTTCCCCGGTCAGTTCCGGCGCTTCCTGCGCCGGGGCCGGCTTCGGCGGACGCCGGGCCGCGCGCGCCCGGGGCGGATCGACGCGGCGCAAACCGGCGGGCAGGGTCGACAGCATCACTTCGCCAAGAGGCGTCTGGTAGTACGACGCACAGAATTCGGTCAGGCGGAACCAGTCCGCCGGCAGCGCGGGCAGGTCGCGCAGCACGGCTTCCAGCGGCTTCAATTGTTCGGCGGGCAGTTCGGAGGAATCGGCCAGATCGACGATGATGCCGATGCACGAGCGCGTCCCGAAACCGACCCGCACCCGGCGTCCGATATCCTCCGGCGTCAACGTCTCCTCCGGCGGCACCCGGTAGTCGAACAGGCGCGGCAGCGGCACGGCCAGCGCGACGCGGGCGATGGAGGGGGCAGAGGACAGAGGACAGAGGACAGAGGACAGTAAGGTTTCCGTCGCTTCGCTCCGTTGAGTGGAAAAAGCGGAGTGCCCGTCGGGCACGGATGGTTTTGCGTTACTCATACTGTCCCGGCTTTTGATTCCTGATGGGGGTCAGAGGACAGAGGACGGAGGACAGAAGACAGTAAGGTTTCCGTCGCTTCGCTCCGTTGCGTGGAAAAAGCGGAGTGCCCGTCGGGCGCGGATGGTTTTGCGTTATTCATACTGTCCCGGCTTTTGATTCCTGATCCCTGATCCCTGATCCCTGACTCCTGATCCCTGACACCTGCCCCCTGATTAGCGCCACTTGCTCGTCCATTTTCTGCAAAATCACTGTAACTCGTTAGCTCGTCAGGCTATTTTTCGTTGTACACATTTCCTGTGGATAAGTCTGTGGAACCTTTTGCGAAAGAACGGCTCAAACCCGCCTGTTTCAAGGCTTCATCGCCTGTTGCCGCAAAAAGTGGCGTTCAAAAAAACCAATAAAATCAACAAGATACAGACAAGCCTCTGATTTTCCCGGTTTTCCCCCGAAAGTTGGCCGCGGCATCATAAATTTGTACATAAGTCAAATCCGGCGGGTCATCGCGGCGCGGTTTTCCGGCTATTTTCCGCGCCGGCGCCCGCTGTAATCATGCACCTCGTCGACCAGCACGGCGACGTGTTCGGGCGGCGTGAACCGGGGGACGCCGTGTCCGAGATTGAAGACATGTCCGGTATCGGACGGACCGAAACTGTCGAGCACCGCCCGCGCCTCGCGGACAATCGCCTCGGGAGAAGCCAGCAGCGCGCACGGGTCGAGGTTGCCCTGCAAGGCCACCTGTTCCCCGACCCTTCGCCGCGCCGCGCCGATGTCGATCGTCCAGTCCAACCCAAGCGCGTCGCAGCCGCACGCGGCGATGGCCTCCAGCCACGGGCCGCCGCCCCTGGCGAATACGATCGACGGGACGCGCTGCCCGTCTTTTTCCCGGAGCAGTCCGGCCACGACGCGCTGCGTGTAGGCCAGCGAAAATTCACGGTACGCCGCCGCCGACAGGCAGCCGCCCCAGGAATCGAAGAGCATCACCGCCTGCGCGCCGGATTCGATCTGCGCGTTCAGGTAGCGAATGACGGCCTCGGCATTGATCGACAAAATCCGGTGGACGAGATCCGGCCGCTCGTGGAGCATCGTCCTGATCCGCGCGAATTCATTGCCCGCTCCGCCTTCGACCATGTAACACGCCAGCGTGAACGGGCTGCCGGCAAAGCCGATCAGCGGCACGGCGCCGGCCAGCGCCCGCCGGATTTCGGCGACGGCGTCCATGACGTAGCGCAGATGCTCGCCGGGGTCCGGAACGGCAAGGTCGCGGATGGCCCATTCCTCGCGCAGCGGCCGCTCGAAACGCGGACCTTCGCTTTCGCTGAAGTACAGGCCAAGCCCCATCGCGTCCGGCACCGTCAGGATGTCCGAGAACAGGATCGCCGCGTCGAGACGGTAGCGCGCCAAGGGCTGCAACGTCACCTCGCAGGAGAACGCCGGACTCTTGCACAATTGCAGGAAGCTGCCCGCGCGTTTACGCGTCTCGCCGTATTCGGGCAGGTAGCGCCCCGCCTGACGCATCAGCCAGACCGGCGTGTAATCGGTCGGCTGACGCAGCAAGGCGCGCAGAAAATTGTCGTTGCGTGGTCGATTCACGGCGTGTCCGGCAAAAGGCGGAAGACGCGATTATCCGCTGGAAACCGTCGCGCGGCCAAGCCTGGCGGTGAAAGACCTTTTTGTCTGTGTTAATGCTCCACATGAGCCGTCCCTGTGTTCAGCCGGGAGACATGGGCAACGCTGTCGGGAAACTTGGCCTTGCCGTACTACAGCGCTGTTTCGATTCTTCTTCGCCTCTCATTTCTGGAACGGATTACCAATGAAAATATCCAATCCGATCTCCCGATGTTTTCCAGAAGCCCCAAGACTCGAGAGTATCGCCGACCGGTTTTGGCCAACGGTCAAGCGATACTCTCAAGCGCAGAATTCACCAACGCGAATCGGAATTATTTGATGTTGATCACCATCTCGATCAAATCTTTGCCGATCGTGTCATAAAACGCCGGATAGACCGGGGCGACGGCCTGACGCCATTTTTCTATGTCACTGACCGGAACGACGATTCCACCCAAAGCCTCGACTTCTTTCTGGATTTTGCTGGTTTCGTTGATCATGTAGTCGCGCATCGCCTTTTGCCCGATGGCCGCGGATTCATCGAAAGCGCTCTTCAGGTCTGCCGGCAGTTTTTCATACCAACCCTTGTTTACGACGACCGGGCTGGCAACCATGAAATGTCCGGTCAAGGTGATGTTTTTCGCCACCTCGTAAAATTTCATGCCGCGGATACCGAACCAATCGTTTTCGCCGCCGTCCACCACGCCCATCTGCAGCCCCGAATAGAGCTCACCATAGGCCATCGGCGTCGGCAACGCGCCCAGCGCCTTGAAGGTCGCAAGGGATACGGGACTCTGCGTGACTCGGATCTTCATCCCCTTCATATCCTCAAGCTTGGTCACCTGCTTCTTCGTCGTAAACATGTGGCGATCCGGATTGGCGTACCAGGCGATGATCCTGAGTCCTTTCTTTCCCAGTTCATCCGCGATGATCTTCCCAGGCTCGCCGTCCATGGCGGCAAACAGATGACTGGTATCCCTGAAGATGAACGGTAAGTTGAATACGTCGGCCTTTTTGGTAAAGTTGGAGATGACCGCTCCGTTGACCACCGTCATGCCTACGGTTTGCAGTTGCACCGATTCCAGGACTTTTCTTTCATCCCCACCCAAGGCTCCATTCGGGAATATCTGCATTTCCATCTTGCCGGACGTTTTCTCGTTCAAGGCCTTGGCCATGGATACAAGACCGATCTGGTACGGATAGTCCTCACTGGTCGTATGAGCCGCCTTGATGACGATCTTGTCCTGTGCCACACCAAGGCCCGCGAAACAGGACAACGCAATCGCGGTAATGGCCGTCAAAACTTGTCGATTAATCATTTCGCCTCCAAAAGAAATTTAAGCCAACCACCTCGTCTGGTTTTCCCAGATCCCCGTACTACAACTACAACATTCGACAAACCGAAGAACCCGAAGCGCAGCCCCTAAAACAGGCCGGTCAGGCCGGTAAATGTCCCTTTCGGTATGTATCCGACCATTTTGGGCAACAGCAATGCCACGCCGGGCAGGTAAGTCAGCGCCATAACCGTGGCGAACAAAGCCGCGAAGTACGGCATGATGGGCTTGATCACCTTGATTACCTCGACCTTTCCGACCGAACAGGCCACGAGCAGACACAGACCTACGGGCGGCAGCAGAAAGCCGACGCCGATATTGGCGATGATGATGATCCCGAAATGAATCGGATCGATTCCATAACTGAGCGCCATCGGCATGAATATCGGGGTCAGGATGATCACCGCCGGAGACCCCTCCAGCACGGCCCCGATAATCAGGAATACGACGTTTACGATTAGCAGGAACACGTATGGCGTGGTTGTGAAATCCGCCATGAAAGCGAGAAGTTTGTTCGGAATCTGCTCGCGAGCGGTGATCCATGCGAACAGGGAAGCGACGCCGATCAGGAACATGATTGAGCCGGTCGTCTTGGCCGAGCGGAGAATCAGGCCGTACATGTCGGAAAATTTGACCTCGCGGTATACGAAAATGGCGATGAAGAGCGCGTAAACAACTGCCACGACGGCTCCTTCGGTCGCGGTAAAAGCGCCTATCCTGATACCGCCGAGAATGATCACCGGGATCATCAGGGCCCAGAAGGACTCGAAAAAGGACCGTCCGACCGTTTTCATCCCTTTCCATTCGTTGCTCGGAATGTTGTTCCTGGCAGCGTCGAAATAAATCACCGCCATCAGCGCGAGCGCCATGGCTACTGCCGGTAGAAGCCCGCCGAAAAAAAGCGCCTCGACGGAAAGATTCGCTACGCCTCCCAGAATGATCATGGTGATACAGGGGGGCACCAGAATATCCATTCCCCCGCAGGCCGCGATGATCGCCACCGCCTCCTCGCGCTTGTAACCCTTTTTCTCCATCGTCGGAATCATCGCTGAACCAATGGCTGCCGTATCTGCGGTCGACGAACCGGAAATCCCGGAAAGCAATACCGTGGCAACCACCACCACGTGTCCCAGGCCACCGCGAATATGCCCGACCAGATTATCCGCCAGGTTCAGTATCCGCCTCGATATCCCTCCCCCGTCCATGAGTTCTCCGGCAAAGATGTAGAGGGGGATAGCCAGCAAGGTGAAAGAATCCACGCCGCCGAGTATTTCCTGCGGAACCGCCGCGAGGGGCACCCTGGAAATCAGGAGATAAACCAGTCCGGACAACCCCATGCTGAAGGCAATGGGTATTCCCGCTACCAGGAAAAGCGCAAACAGGAGGAAAAAAATCATGACGGCTCCCCATGATCTTCCGCGCCGGATTTTCCAAACAGTTTGATCAACGTGTTGATCATCATCAGCGCGGCCCCGCACGGAATAGCCAGATAGACGTAGCTCATGTGGATGTCCAACGCCGCCGATTCCTGCATGTGCGCCACCGGCACGATCTGGTAGCCGGTATAGAAAAGCACCGTCACGAACACCAGTTCCACCAGCAGAATGAGCTTGTGATAATACTTTCTCGGACCCGGCGGCAAGCGGCGGCTGACCAGATCCACCACGAAATGTCCGCCCTCGCGCAAGGCGACGGAAGCCGCGATGAAAGTCAGCCAGATCAGGGCAAAACGCGACAACTCCTCGGTCCACGACAAGGGCGCCTTGAGCACGAATCGGGAGAGTACTTGAACGAACACCGCAAAACTGATGACGCAGACGATCAGCACGGATAGTGCGTCCTCGAACGATGCAAGCTTGCCAATGACCCCTGCTTTTTTCATTTCCCCCTGCCTTGACGATTCGTCGTCGTCCCGAAATGTTTGTTTGCAAGTATAACGTTATACGGGATTTATCCTATAGAAATTTTTGGTAATGTCAACTCCGAACACTCTGAACAACGCGTCGGGCAATAGTCCGTAGAAAATGCAACGCATCACCATACAGCACGTCGCCAAGGCGGCCGGAGTTTCCGTGTCGAGCGTCTCCCATTATCAGAATGGGCGTTACCATCACCTGCGCCCCGAAACCATCGAACGCATCAGAAAATGCATCGCGGAGCTGGGTTACTCGCCGAGTCGTGTCGCGCTGCAACTCAAAAGTGGACAAACTCCGATGGTCGGCCTGCTCGTGCCGAGCATCGACAATCCGTATCACGCCGACCTGGCCTTGGCCTTGGATCAGGAGGCACTGAAAGCCGGCTTGCGGCCGGTCCTGGGCAACGGCCAGCGAGACGCGGCCCGCGAAAAGGCATTCATCGACGAATTGATCGAATACGGTGTGCGCGGTTTCATCTCGACATCGGAGTTGAGGGACGCCGCAGCCATGAGTGAGTACGTCAAGCGGGGCATCGCTTTCGCGCTGTTCGATTTGCGCTTGGTGGACATCGGCGGCCTCAATGGAATCGACGTGGTTTCGATCAATAATGCCCTGGCGACTTCCAGAGCCGTTGACCATCTGGCGGCGCTTGGACATCGCCGGATTGCCTTTCTGACCACGCCCCCCTCATCGGCAAACCGCACCGCAAGACTCGACGGTTACGTGGCGGCCCTCGAAAGGAATGGTCTGAGCGATCCGCTCGTGATCTCCATCAAAGACGACGAAAATACGGAGATCGGCGATTCCGGCCTCGCGGGCTTCGCCGAAAAAGCGGCGGAAAAGCTGCTCGAGTCGTATCCCGGCACGACGGCGGTTATTGGCATCAACAGTATCGTGACCATTGGCATCTGCGCGGGGCTGCAACAGCTCGGCGTCAAGGTGCCCAAGGATATTTCCCTGATTGGCGTGGATAACATCAAGTTATCGTCGATGATGGTGCCGACCATCACCAGCCTCGGCGCCGATTACGGCGCGATGGCCGCTCAGGCGGTCGAGTACCTTCGTACGCGGCTGGCAGCCCCGTCCATCCCCGGCCGAGAAACAATTTATGTTCCGGAACTGATCGTTCGCCAGTCGACGACAGTGCCCTCGCCGTGACGGTGGAGAATGGGGTAAATAAACCTAAATTCCTCAGTTCAATTACAGCGAAAGCGGTGGATACGTTGAGAAATCAGGGATTCAGGTAAAAAATCGGATTCACCCATCGGGTGAAAACATGATGTTCTGCAACTTATTGTTTTTCCAGTACATTCGCTGTTTTCAGCACAGTCAACTGAGGAATTTAGGATAA
>JAISNE010000033.1 GCA_031276375.1 Accumulibacter sp. | reverse complement strand
CCCCGGTTTTCGCGCGCGAGAGAGTGGAGCGCGGGCGTCCCGCCCGCCATGCGAGTCCCGGGCTTCGCATACCGCCTTTTCATCACCGCGCGGGAGCTTCCCTCCATGACCGCTCATGGCCCCGTCGGCTGTTTTTTTGCTTGCCGCCGTGTTGCGTCCAATGACTATCGGTCGTCGATACGCCAGTCCGACGCATCGAGACTCCGGTCATTTTTTTGCATATCACGATGGTTCGACTGCGACTTGGCATCAAACCGGAGCCGGTTTCACCTTGAGACACGGTTATCCACAAGGGCGACGTAAAAATTTGAACGGAAATGCCCTGGCGTGGTCTTGCTCAGGTAAGCACGGCAAATATTTCGATCCACGCCCGTGACCGGGCGACACGGCATGGAAGGGGCTGTTCTCCTGCCATGCCGGACCATCCCTGAAAGGGATGGTTTCCAACCGGAGTTTGTTTTAGATGAATGGATATAACATGAAAATCAAAACAAAATTATTGTTGTTGGCGATCTTTAGTTTGTCCGCGCTTGCCGGCATTGGCGTTCTGGCCTTGGTGAATACTTTCATTCTGGGTGACACCATCGAACAACTGACCAACGGCGTGATTCCCGCGCGGTCGCATTTGAATCACGTCAAACACGCCAATTCGGCCATTGAGCAGGCGGTTACCGAAATTGGCGTTTGGGAAACCGATTATTCGGCCAATGCCCGGAAAGAGTTCGCCGATATTCTGGATCGCTTTGACCAGGGCTGGGCGCTGGCCGCCGAGGCGAAGAAGCAGTATTTCGGAGTGTTGCGCACTCCTCAAGTGATCGAGGATACGAAACCCTTCCGGGAGCGGCTCATCACGGCCATGGATTCCTGGAAGTCGCAGATCGATCCCGTTCGCCCGTTGCTGGAAAAACTCATTGCCTTGCCGGCGGGGGATTCGGCGGGACAGGCCGCGTTGATGGAGCGGGTTTTCGATCTTTTCAAAAGACAGATGAAAGCCTATGACGCGCAGATTGCCGCGCTCGACGCGCTGATTGGCTACGAGCAGAAGTATTCGGATCAGATCCGGAATGACGACGCCGCCCTGGTTAGGAACTTCGTGATCTCGCAATCCCTGGTGTTCGGGGTGGCGATCATCCTGATTCTGCTGATTTCCTGGAGTGTGTTCCGGGCCATCATGAAGCCCTTGATGCTTACCTGCGGCACGATGGAGCGTATTACCGTCAGCAACGACCTGTCCCATCGGGTCGATCTTCACAGCGAGGATGAAATGGGGCGGCTGGCGAAGAGTTTCAACACGCTGGTCGGACGTCTGCATGAGGTGCTGTCTACGGCGAGCAACGATGCCAACGGGGTGCTCGCCACGGCTTCCGCCTTGGCCGCCGCCGCTTCCGAGGTCGCGGAGAG
Source organism: Accumulibacter sp. (assembly GCA_031276375.1). GTDB lineage: Bacteria > Pseudomonadota > Gammaproteobacteria > Burkholderiales > Rhodocyclaceae > Propionivibrio. The sequence goes on along the minus strand of JAISNE010000033.1, from coordinate 1,879 downwards.
TTCGGCCAGGCAGGCGAGCGCGACGGCCGCGACGGCGGCGGCTGTCGAAGAAATGACGGCGTCCATCAACACCGTTTCCAGCAACGCCGAGGAAGCCCAATCCCTGGCGCAACAAGCGGGCGAAAATTCCACGCAAGGCGGCGAGATCATCCGGGAAGCCGTGTCCGAGATGGGCGAGATCGCTTCGACCGTCAGCAGCGCCAGCCGGGTGATTCATGGTCTGGGGGAAGAATCCAGGGAAATTTCCAACGTCGTGCAGGTCATCCGGGAAGTCGCCGACCAGACCAACCTTCTTGCCCTGAATGCCGCCATCGAGGCGGCTCGCGCCGGCGAACAGGGGCGCGGTTTTGCCGTGGTCGCCGACGAAGTTCGCAAACTGGCCGAACGCACCGCGCAATCGACGGGCGACATCAGCACCATTATCGGCAAGATACAGGCTTCCGCCAACGACGCCGTGGCGGAAATGGACAAGGTGGTGCAACGGATGGAGTCCGGCCGGGCGCTGGCGGAAAGCGCGGGGGAACGCATGACTTCCATTCAGGAAGACTCGGGCAAGGTTTCCAGGGCGGTGACGGAAATTTCCAACAACCTCAAGGAACAAAGCAAGGCGAGTCATGACATCACCAGGCACGTCGAAAACATTGCCCAGATGACCGACGAAAACAACGCCGCCGCCGAGGAGGTCTCCTCCAACGCGAAACAACTCGATCAGCTCGCCAAGGAAGCCAGCAAGGCGATCGCGGTATTCACGCTGTAGGCGCGCCCGCGGGATTTTTGCCGCTCACGGAATGTCGCCAATCGATCCGCCGGACACCGCCGCGGTCAAGCGTTTTCATCCGCCTGCGCGATGTGGTTCAGCGCGACGCCGGCCGCGAAAAAACCGAACGTTGCCGTGACGCAGACCGACGAGCCGTAGCCCGCGCAGTTGAGCCCGGCGGAGACGGGCGGCGGCGCGCAGGCGCCTTCCCGTTCCGGATGGCGCGCGGGTTCGGCGGAAAACACGGCGGGAACGCCGAATTCCTTTCCGGGGTCGCGGGTAAAACCGTATTCCTTGCGCAACAGGGAACGCACTCTCGCCAGCAGGGGATCCTGCACGGTGCGCGCGAGGTCGGCGATGCCGATCCGCGCCGGGGCGATCCGCCCGCCCGCTCCGCCCGCGGTGACCAGAGGGCGGCCATTGCGGGCGCGGCAGGCGATGATCGCCGCTTTGGCGCGCACCTGGTCGGTGGCCTCGATGAGATAATCGAAATCCTTGCCCACCAGGGCAGCGGCGTTTTCCGGGGTAACGAAGTCTTCGATCGTTTCGACCCGGCAGGCCGGGTTGATGCGCTGGATGCGTTCCGCCATGGCTTCCGTCTTGGCTTGGCCGAACAGGCCATCGAGCGCGTGAATCTGGCGGTTGACGTTCGATTCGGCGAGCATGTCAAGATCGATCAGCGTGAGATTGCCGATCGCCGAACGCGCCAACGCCTCGGCAACCCAGGAACCGACGCCGCCGATGCCGACGATGGCGACACGGGCCGCCTGAAAACGCCGCAGCGCGGCCTCCCCGTAGAGCCGCCGCACGCCGCCGAAGCGCCGCTCGAAATCGGGTTCCTCCCCGCTGGCGGCCGCGGCGCTCACTGGTTGATGGTGCGGTGGATGACCTGATTGAATGGCCCTATCCATTCAGGGGCGAACTGGTTCTCGCACGCGTTGATTTCGGCAATGGCGCGCAATACCGAACGGCCCTTGCCGCGGTTGATGTGTTTGAGCATGATCGACTCGAAAGCGTCGACAATGGCCAGTATCTTGGCGCCATCGCAGATCATTTCCGCCGTCAGGCCTTTGGGATAGCCTCCGCCGTCAGGCATCTCGTGATGCTGCGCCACCATTTCGG
>JAISNE010000417.1 GCA_031276375.1 Accumulibacter sp. | reverse complement strand
TATGCGCGCTGTTCAGGTTGACGTACACGCGCGTTGATTGTGGCAATCTCCGGTACATGCCGGTATGACTGTCAACCAGGACATCGCCGGACAGGAAACTCAGGAAAAGATATCTGCCGCCCGGCAGTATGGCGGTTCGCCAGGTCAGGATTCCGTCGATGTCGACGGGCGGTTCGTGACGAGAAAATTCGGCCGTTTTGAAACGCAGGATCGGCGTATCGGGATGGCGCTCGGAATAGAGCGTCCGGTTGCCGTTGCCGTCGGGCGTCTTCTCGTCGCGCAGGAAGAAACCGCCGTGTTTCATCAAGATGTCGTTGGCCTCATCGTCGTCCGCGCGCAAGGAAGCGAAGGCCGATCCGACCAGCGTCTCGCCGTTTTCCAGCCGCAGGATGCCGTCAGCAAACGAATCCAGCCGGAATTCGCCTTGCGGCGTGACGCAGCGCCATTCCTTGCGCGCGCGCCGAAGACAAAAGTCGCCGCTGTCGCCGACGGGGAAAAAACTAGAAACATCGCGCGCGACCTCTTCCGGCACGGGCGCGGGTTGGCGCGTATCGAAACGGATCAAGGTCTTGTTTGGCGAGTAATCGTTGTCCGTCTCGTCGCGGCGTATTGCGTAGAGGATGCGCGAGGCGGCGTCCCATTCCAGGGAATCCGCCCAGTAGTAGCGCGCGAACGGAGGTTCCGATCTATAGATGATGGGGTACAGTTCCTTTCCCCGTCCCTGGATGATGAGCCAAAGATTATGCAGCAGGGACACAAGGGGATGTCGTTCTTCATCTTTCCATGCCGACTGCGCGATGACGTTTTCCAGCAGGCGCGCGGGCGGTTTGTCGGCTTACGCCAGATACAGCGTCTGACCGCTGACCACCGCCGCCTTTTGCTGGTCAGGCGCGGCAAACACATAATCCAGCGTTTTTTCGGCGGCAAAGATCGTTGGCGCGTTTTCGTCAATGCGCTTGCCGTGTTTCAGTTGCCGCCCGATAGAGAAAAAGAACGGCGTTTCCGCCATTTCCTGGAAATCGCCCGGCTCGCCCACAATATCGAATTTGCTGCAGGTTCTGTCGAAGACAATGTAACATGCGTAAACATCCAGAGGCGGACGACCAAACTCGTACCAGAGCAGCGCCACAAGCGCCACAAGCGCCAGTACGCCAACGAGCAGCAGAATGCCGCCCCATTTGAGGCAAAAGACAAACCATCGCCGCAGTCTGCGGGGAGCGGGAGTGGTTGGCGTCGTCATGTTGTTTCAGGAGGCCGGGGTTTCTGCGTCAAACCCTTGCGCCTTGACGGCCTCATCCAGCGTGACCAGCGTTGCCAGAAGGCTTTCCATTTGCTGGAGCGGCCAACTGTTGGGGCCGTCCGACCAGGCTTTTTCCGGGTTGGGGTGGGTTTCCATGAAAATTCCGGCAATGCCGACGGCGACCGCCGCGCGCGCGAGCACGGGCACAAATTGGCGCTCTCCGCCGGAAGACGCGCCTTGCCCGCCCGGCAATTGCACCGAGTGGGTGGCGTCGAACACCACGGGGCAGCCCGTCTCGCGCAGGATGGAGAGACTGCGCATGTCGGAGACCAGATTGTTGTAGCCGAAACTCGCGCCGCGCTCGCAGACCATGAGGTTATCCGCGCCGCCATTGACTTCTCGCGCCTTGGCGACCACGTGCTTCATGTCGCCAGGGGCGAGGAACTGGCCTTTCTTGATATTGACCGGCTTGCCGCAGGCGGCGACGGCGTGGATGAAATCGGTCTGTCGGCAGAGGAAGGCGGGCGTTTGCAGCACGTCGACCACGGCGGCGACGGCGGCAATGTCGGCTTCGGCATGCACGTCGGTGAGCACCGGCACGCCGACTTGACGCCGCACTTCGGCGAGTAATTCCAAGCCCGCGTCAAGGCCGGGGCCGCGCGGGGATTGGCCGGAACTGCGATTGGCCTTGTCGTAGGACGCCTTGAAAATATAGGGAATTCCCAGCTTTTCGCAGACTTCCCGCAAATGCCCGGCGACTTCGACGCACAGGCCGAGCGATTCGGCGGTGCAAGGCCCGGCGATGAGAAAGAGGGGGCGGTCAAGGCCGATTTCAAAACCGCAGAGTTTCATGGGTGTCTCCAGAAAGGCTTAAGTTTCTTCGTCGTCATCTTCGTCGTAACAAAAGGCAAACCCGTCTTCCATCAATGTTTCAAGATAAACCGCAAAACTGTCGCTGATCACGTCGAAACCGTCCTGGGTATGGAGATAACGCACGATTTGTCCCGGCTTGCCGCCGTTTTTCGGGTTGAAATCAATGAAAAGCTGCGAGTCGCCGCCGTTGTTGATGCAGTCCGCAAAATGCAGGCGTCGCCCCATCGGCAGCATCGGGTCGATGCGCGCGTCAATGTCAAGAACATCCAGAATGTCCTCCGGATTCTGGCAAAACTGGTCGCACATATCGCCTTCGTATGTCGCGCTTTCCAGAATCTGCGCCACCGACAAAAGATAGTAGGGAAGGGCGTAAGGCTTGCCATACCAGTCATGGCACGTGGAGCCGAAGACACAGAGGGCGACTTTCTTGCCCTGGTATTCCCGCCAGTAAGTGCCGTCGACGCGCCGCAAGAGTTCGATCAGGGCGTCCGGGCAATCGGGATAAGCGGCCTGCAACGCCGTGAGGTCAGCCTCCGCCGCGCCGGAGACCAGTGACCAGTCCGCCACTTCCTTTTCGGCCACCTCGTTTTTCAGACGGGCGAGTTTTTCTTTCAAACCCGCCAGATAGTCTGCCGCGAGGCTCATTCGCGCAATCTTTCCGCAGTGATTTTTCCGGCCTGCTTGTTTGCCAGCGCCGCCCGCACGTAAGAGGTGAACAGCGGATGCCCCTGTCTTGGATTGGAGGTGAATTCAGGATGGAACTGGCAGCCGACGAACCACGGATGCGTATCGTCCGGCAACTCCACCATTTCGCACAGATTCGTGCCGGGCGCGCGACCGGAGACGATGAGTCCCTTTGCCGCCAACTGCGCAAGCAGGGTGTTGTTGACTTCGTAGCGATGCCGATGGCGTTCGATGATTTCCGCCTTGCCATAAATCGCCCGCGCCTTGCTGCCTTCTTGCAACTGGCAGACCTGTCCGCCCAGCCGCATGGTGCCGCCCAGGTCGGAATCCCGCGAGCGTTTCTCCACCTTGCCGGAAGCATCTAGCCATTCGGTAATCAGACCGATGACGGGGTGGGGCGTTTCCGGCTCGAACTCGGTTGAATGCGCTTCCGGCATGTCCGCCACATTGCGGGCGAATTCCACCACCGCCATCTGCATCCCCAGGCAAATGCCCAGGTAGGGCACACCGTTTTCGCGGGCGTGGCGGATGGCGGCGATCTTGCCCTTCGTGCCGCGTTTGCCAAAGCCGCCCGGCACCAGAATGCCGTGCATGGCTTTCAAGGTATCGACGCCATCGGCTTCCAGCGTCTCGGAATCGACAAAATGGATATTGACCTTGCAACGGGTGTGCATTCCGGCGTGGTTCATCGCCTCGATCAGCGACTTGTAGGATTCGGTGAGATAGACATACTTGCCGACGAAGGCGATGTCGACCTGTTCGCGCGGATGCTCCAGCGCGTCGATGAGCTTGTCCCAGAGGGAAAGATCGGCGGCGTGGGCGAGGATGGAAAGTTTGTGGCAGA
>JAISNE010000331.1 GCA_031276375.1 Accumulibacter sp. | reverse complement strand
ATTCACCGATTTTGGCCGCGCCTATTTTCACGAGGCGCTGCGCGAGACACGCTCCTTTACCGAGGCTTTCCGCCTCACCGCCGGCCGCGTCGCCCAAAGCGAGGAGCAACAGGGACGGACCCCCTCCCGGCCGCAAATGGCGCGGGGAAAAAATTACCGGGAGATGTTCGCGGCGGAACAGGAAAAATAAAGGGGACGCCAGTACCCGACGGTCTTCCGTCCCATGAAGCCCGCCTGACCGGGGGGGAGCGAAGCGAACGCCAAACTCGTCACCGCTCCCCCGCCGCGCAGGTTGTATCCACTTCCGCTATCCGGTCGTCCGATGTTCCCGGAACCGTCGCTGCCACAGGCTGGCCGGTCATCTCGGCACGCAGAAAGAGCAATCGGCCGCATTGCTTGCCCGGATTACGCCTGTCAAGACGCCAGCCGCGGCGCCCAGAAAAAAATCCGATACCAGGTTGCGCTCGACAGGCCGTTGATATTCAAGTTTGACGTGTCGGGATTCCTGTCATTTCCCGGCGTATCACGATGGTTTGACCACAACTTGGTATGAGCCCGTTTCCCGGTCGTGTCGATTCCGGATTCGCAACAACAATCCAGAATTTGGCGTGGAACAGACTTGTCGACAGCGATTTTTTGTACTTCTCGATTCCAGAAACGCAAAAGCCCGGAAAATCGGGCTTCATTGATTTTAACCCATCAAGGTTTCGCCGTCCTTTTTAACCAACAAGATATTCCATCATGTCTTTTTCTGCTCATCGGATTCTGGAAGAGCTGAAAAGGCCGGGGACATTTCATGCCATGAGTAAATGGGATTGGTAATATTTAACTTGTTGGATTGAAAACAAACTTGAATAGCCGAACATCGGCTATTCCGGGCACGGTTTATTATCGTGCGCCCGCAAAAAAGCAAGTCCCACGAAGCAGGCGGGACGCCCGCGCTCCCCGGTTCAGAGGACAGAAGAGCGAAGACAGTAATATTTGCGGCGCCATTCCCTCTCCCGGCGCTTCGCGCCACCTTCCCCACAAGTGGGGGAGGGCTTGATATCTCCTCTCTCCACTTGTGAAGAGGGGCCGGGGTTGAGGGCGCCGGTCACTGATTGTCCCCTGTCATCTTAACTGGCGCGGGCGTCCCGCCCACAGTGCGAGCCGCGGGCTCGCATCCCGCCGCCTCTTTCATCTCCGCGCGGAGGCTTTCCGCCATGACGACTTATGGCGCCCGTCGACTAAATCTGGATTCCAATCAAAAAACAAAATTACCCAGCCCCTTGAATCTTCATAATAGCCATTATTCATTTCGCCGGATTCTGAAAAACAGAATGATCCCGTTAAAAGCAGCAGAAAAAAAGAACAACTGGAAAAGATTAATCAGGAACAGCTTCGCCAATTGCAAGGGATCATTCACATCAACATCAAAATAAATCGGATCAATAAATGTGATGAAAGCCATGCAAAAACACAAAATAATTACCATGGGTGAAGACAGCACTTCGATCAGATCAAAATCAGAAAAATTGTGATGCTTGTTGTTATAAATTTCTTCATTTCTGTCGCCATAGCGGTATGCCATGTTTTCATGTAAATACCGATCAAGAAGCTGATTCGCCTCTTTGATATTGGATAAAACTTGTTCGGAGCCGACCTTGTCCTTTTGTACACGTTGAACAAAAAGAAAACTCATCGGCAGTGAAAAAAAGATGGAAAGATATTTTGAATGGCTGGCAAGTCCGAATAGGGCCAGGATGTAACTGCTTGCGACAAAGACTATCAATAAGGCGCCTGCATATTTTTTGCATGATTTCCTTGAAGAATCCCTGCAATGATCTTTCATGTTGTTCACCCTAGAATAAACGCAGTCTGGAATGATAAGCAAGCGTGCGGATTGGACTCGATTTACGATATATCCAGGTCAGAAATCCAGGTTCATGATCCCGGCTCATTATCCCGCCTCTTCAAAATGAAATATGTCGCGGAAATTGCGTCGTCGATGACATTGACGACACCGCCATATATAAAAGAAGCTAACGCAATCGAAAAAACATGCATTGTCCCTCCCAATTCATGGCCGGCATCCAGTGCGTGTAATTTCTCGAAATTCCTTGTTTCATTGCTGCCCCATGCGCCAAAGGCGAAAAACGCAAGACCAACCCAAAGCAGGCATCTCAACCAGAATCTGAAAAAAGTAGACTTGTCATGGTCCTTGAATCGCGGCCATCCCAATACCATGCCTTCCACTGTTCTCCTGACGGTATTCAGGATAATTCCGGAAATCATTCCGGAAGACAGCAAATAGGCAACATCCCGCGACCAGTGAAAACCCATGTTTTCATATATTGATAAAAGATACATGGCCGCGCCGATCAAGCATGAAACAGGTTCGGTATTGGCAATATGAAAACACACACATGAATGTACCGCAAGCGACACACCGTACAGGATGCCAATAATTCTGTCATTCGACATGAAAATGCACTCCGTCAGACATGGAAAAGAGCTGAAAGGGGCAAAGCCGGCATCGGAGTCATTGCAGTTTCCCTGCGATCGAGCCGCCGCGCTCGTCCGCCCGGCGTGCCGGCCATCGCATCAGGTCCGCTGCGCGCTGACACGGTAATCGAAGTAGCCGCTCGCGGGATCGCCGAAACGGCCTTCGGGTGTTTCGACGACTGGGCCGGACAGGAAGGGCCGCGTGCTTTCGGGCGCTCCTTGCAGGACGATGTCCTGGGCGGTGTTCAAGGCAATCCAGTTCATTTCCCAGAAGCCGAACAGCAGCTTTTTCAGGATGGTCAGTTTGGGGTCGCCGGGATCGAGGCTTTCGTCCAGAATGACTTGACGGACGTCCGACGGATTGACCGGCACCCAACCGTAGCCCGGCGAATAGAACTCAGCCCGGCAGTGCCGGGAGGCGCCAAGTTCGCCGCTGGCGCCGAGGCAGGCGAACAGGCGCGAGCGGTCCATGCGCAGCCCGAACACCGGGCGCGCCGGGATGCCGATGGCGCGGCACAGGCCGACGAACAGCAGCGATATTTCGATGCTTCGTCCCGCCAGCTGGCCGCTTTCGAGAAAGCCGGCGATGTGCATGTGCCCGGAGCTCGGCGGCCGCGGGTCGTAGCGGGTGTTTTCGACGACCCAGTCGTAGATCGCCTTGGCCTGCGCCAGCGAATCCCTGATCCGCCCGATGGCCCGCTCGGCCGTTTGCCGCACGATGCCGTCGATGGGCACCAGTTCGGTGGCTTGCAGGCAGCGGCGCAGAATCTCGGTGCGTTCGGCGATGGCTGCGCGGCGGGTGATGTCGAACTGGCGGTCCTGCGTGGCGAACTGGCTGACGATTTCCAGCTTCGGTTCGGCGATGCCTTCCGGCCAGTCGGCGTAGAAGACTTCCATGTCGGCGACCGGATCGCGGTAGATGCCGGCCGTGGCGTAATTGCCCTGCCAGCGATGGCCGAACGAGCGTTCCCAGGAGGTATCGCGGTACTGCACCAGCGGCAGCCACAGGCGCGTCTTGCCGATCGTGTTTTTCAGCGTCATCGCCGAAATCAGTTCGTAGTTGCGCCATTGCGGCGGCGGCTCGTCCGGCAGGGCGAGGGCGCCGCGCGGCGCGGCTTCCCGCGTTTCTCCGGGTTTCGCGGCGGACGGAGCGGCGCGCGCGGGTTTGGCCGGACGTTTTTTTGCCACGGGTTTGACGGGCGTTTTCACGGGTTTGGCGGGCGTTTTCGCCGCCGGCGCGGCCTGCGCCGGCGATGCGCCGGCCAGCAGCGCCAGGATGGAAGCGGTGACGAATGCGCGTCGTTTCAAACGATTCTCCGATGGGCGGCGGATTCCTCCCGCGCGCGGGCGGCACGGAGGAACCGGGCGTTGAAAACAATCGAGCCGTGTCCGGTGACACGGCTCGCTGACGGGTTTCCGGCGACTATAACACTTCGGCGGCGTAATCGGCGAGGCGCGAACGCTCGCCGCGCTGCAACGTGACGTGGCCGGAATGCGCCCAGCCCTTGAAGCGATCGACGACGTAGGTGAGACCGGAACTGCCTTCGGTCAGATAAGGCGTGTCGATCTGGGCGATGTTGCCCATGCAGACCACCTTGGTGCCCGGACCGGCGCGCGTGATCAGTGTTTTCATCTGCTTCGGCGTCAGGTTCTGCGCCTCGTCGATGATCAGATACTTGTTCAGGAAGGTGCGCCCGCGCATGAAGTTCATCGATTTGACGCGGATCCGGCCGTGGATCAGGTCGCGCGTCGCCGCGCGCCCCCACTCGCCGCCCTCGTGGCCGTCTGATTTGTTCAGCACCTCCAGGTTGTCCTCCAGCGCGCCCATCCACGGCCCCATTTTTTCCTCTTCCGAGCCGGGCAGGAAACCGATGTCCTCGCCGACCGGCACCGTGACGCGGGTTATGATGATTTCCGAATAACGCTGCTCGTCGAGCACCTGGGTGAGTCCGGCGGCCAGCGTGAGCAAGGTCTTGCCGGTGCCGGCCTGGCCGAGCAGGCTGACGAAATCGATCTCCGGATCCATCAGCAGGTTGAGCGCGAAATTCTGCTCGCGGTTGCGCGCGGTGATGCCCCAAACGTTGTTCCTGGGATGCGTATAGTCGATCAGCGTCTCGAAGCGCGCCGTTTTCCCGCTGATTTCCCGGACGATCGCGTGAAAAGGCCGCTCGCCTTCCTGATGGAGAAATTCGTTGACCAGCAGTTGCGAGCAGAGCGAACCCTTGACGCGGTACATCAGGCGGCCTTCGTGTTTCCAGGATTCCATGCCCTGGCCGTACCTGTCCCAGAAATCCGCCGGCAGTTCGAATACCCCGCTGTACAGCAGATCGATGTCTTCGAGCACCCGGTCGTTGAAATAATCCTGCGCTTCCAGCCCGAGCGCGCGGGCCTTGATGCGCATGTTGATGTCCTTCGACACGAGGATGACGCGGCGCGCCGGATACAGACCTTGCAGATGAATGACCACCGCCAGGATCTGGTTGTCCGATTGGGTCGTCGGCAAACCGGCCGGCAGTTCGTCGGAGATGGCTTCCGTTTGCAGGAAGAGCCGCCCGCTGGCCAGTTCGCGCGACAGTTCGGCGAGCGGGATGCCGCTCTGGATGCCGCCCTCCTGGCTGTTGACGATTTCATCCAGGGTGCGCGTGACCTGGCGCGCGTTGCGCGCGACGTCGGACAGTCCCTTCTTGTTGTTGTCCAGCTCCTCCAGGGTCTTCATCGGCAGGAACACATCGTGCTCCTCGAAACGGTAAACCGAGGTCGGATCATGCAGCAGGACGTTGGTGTCCAGGACGAAAAGCTTGCCTGGCGGG
>JAISNE010000322.1 GCA_031276375.1 Accumulibacter sp. | reverse complement strand
CGAACAGCTTCAGGAAAAATTCCGGCGCATTACCGGGCGCGGATGAAACGATTCCATTGGAAGCGCCATCCAGCGCAGTTCAAGCATGGGCAATGTCCTGACGCAGTTCTTCCGCATCCCAGATCGATCATCGGCGCCTTGTTACTGGAGGTTCGTGCAGGAACTGCACGCGTTCCATGCCGGCCAGCGCAGCCGTCATGCCGGAGGACAAACGACCCGCTATTTCGTAAAGCTTGGCGGCCATCGTCAACTTGGTTTCGTGCGCGAAAGCCTCCGGCGTTTGTTGCAGACCGTCCGGTAGATGGGGCGGGATATCAAGCCGGATGGTCAAGGTGGTCATTGGAATGATTCTCAGGTATCCACTTCCAATCTAGAGCAGGCAATGGCGGAGCAGGGTTTGTTCAAGTTTTTCAGCGACATGGCGCTTCAGTAATTTTGCCGCTCGAAGGCCTTGCGACTTTCCACATTGATGATGTCGAGGCATTGCCGCTTGATGTGGATGAAAGCGTCCTCGGTGGTGATGTCACGATGACGTGGCCGGGAAAGCTCGATGGCAATGTCCGCGATGATTCTGCCCGGCCCGGCGCTCATCACCAGTACGCGGTCGGCCATGAAAACCGCCTCGTCTATGTCGTGGGTCACGAAAACCACCGTGGTGCCGATGCGGCTCCAGATGTGCAGCAGATTTTCCTGCATGATGGCGCGCGTCTGGGCATCGAGCGCGCCGAAGGGTTCATCCATGACCAGCAGGCGCGGCTGGTTGACCAGCGCGCGGGCAATGCCGACTCGCTGCTGCATTCCGCCGGACAGCGTCGCCGGATAGCGTTTGGCGACGTTGGACAGTCCCACCAGATCGAGATATTCACCCGCCAGGCTGCGGGCTTCGGCGCGCGAACGGCCGTGCATGCGCGGGCCGAAAGCGACATTGTCGATCACCGTCTTCCACGGAAACAGCGAGTATTGCTGGAAGACCATGCCTTGCCCCGGACCCGGGCCGTCAACCGGCTGTCCGTCGATCAGCACATGCCCCCGCGTCGGTTTGACGAAGCCGGCGATGCTGTTGAGCAAGGTCGATTTCCCGCAGCCGGAAGGACCGAGCAGACAGACAAATTCCCCGGCGGCGATATGGATCGTGATGTCGGTCACGGCGGCATGCGCTTCATTTCCCTGGCCAAAGACGACATCGACTTTCTCGATGCTGACTTCGCCCTGCGGCGCCGCGCTACCGGTTGTCAACGGGGGAGGCTGTGCGACGCGGGGACATTGAATCAGGCGCTCAAGCACGGTATGGACTCCAATGCCGAAAGAACGGCCACATGCACCGGCGGAGGTTTTATCGGGACGCTTTTTGCCATGCCAGCAGGGGAAACAGCAGGGCGCGCACGGCCCAGGTGGAAAAGGCGCCGAGTACGCCGATAGCCAGCATGCCGACGACAATGTCCGGATAATTGATGAGCGAATAGGCCGACCAGGTAAAGTAGCCGATGCCGTACTGGCCGCTGATGATCTCGCCGGCCAGCAGCGAAAACCACGAGACTCCCATGCCGATGGCCAGGCCGGTGGCGATCGACGGCAATGCCGCCGGAATTACGATGTGGATGAATATCTGCGCGCGCGAAGCGCCTAGCGAGCGCGCCGCGCGCACCAGCACCTCGGGGGTCTGTTCGACTCCGTGCACCGTATTGAGAACGATGGGAAACAGCGCGCCGAGGAAAGTGATGTAGACGATCGAGGATTCTTCCGTCGGCCACATCAGGATGGCGAGGGGAATCCAGCCCACGGCCGGGATCGGCCGCAGGAATTCGATATAAGGATCGATCAGCGAACGAGCCAGCCAGGAACGTCCCATGGCCAGACCGATTCCGATACCCAGCAGGGTAGCCAATACATAGCCGGTGAGGATGCGGCGCAGACTGACGCCGATATGCACATAAAACCGTGGATCGCCCAGATGTGTCCACAGCGCCGCGCCGACTTGTTTCGGTGAAGGAACATTCTCGAAACGGATATAGGCATCGAGGCGATATTTGGTTGCCAGATGCCAAAACACGAGGCCTATTGCCAGCGTCAACAGGCGTGACAGCCAGAGCTTGGCCTTTTCGATGAGGGCACGGTTCATGGCAAGCGCAAAGCCGGCGTTGCGCGGCCTCGATGCCTCGGCCGCCGCGCCGAACGCAATCTCTGTCGTGGTTCGGGAAGACATGAAGCCTCGCATATGGAGCGGCGCGGCCTGTCCGTGGCCGGGCCGCCCGTCGATTTTGCCTGTATCAGGATTGGGGCGCGGCCAGGGCCACGGCCTCGTCGTAATTGATCAGCTTGCCCTTGATCGCGCCGGCGCGTTTTTCCGCATCGCCCTTGCGCAGGAAAGTGGAAAAGTCACCGTTCGGTTCGGCAACGTAATAGGCTGTCTTGCCGAACAGTTTCAGGCCGCTTTCGTGGTCATAGACGTAGGTGGCGTTGAGTTTGGCGCCAGTGGCGCGCGCCGCCCCCACGGCCTTGAGGAGATCGGCCACCCTGGCATAAGTCGAGATACCGTCACGGGCGTGCCATATCTCGCCAGGCAGGTTGGCATTGGCCGCTTTCGGGTCAACCAGCTTCGCCTTTTCGGCATCGTAATCGACTCCGAGTTCGGCATAGGCCTTTTTGATGTAGTCCTCGCTGATCCAGGCGTCGAAATCGAGCGGCGGTATGGCCTGTTCCCGAGTCAGCACTTGATGGTCGAATTTCAGGGTCTCGACCCATTTCGTCTTGATGGTCGGATCCAGGGTCAGATGTCCGCCTTTCGAAAAGTAGATGTAGAGCACTTCCTTTTCCACGCCGGTCCATTTTTCGAGCAACTCGACCGCTTCCAGGGGATTGGCATCGATCCATTTGCCGGCATCGTAAGTCGCCTTGATCAGGGCGACCACGATTTCGGGATACTTGTCGGCAAAATCCTTGCGCACGACGACACCGTGCAGATAAGGTATGCCGGCTTCGGAACCATCGAAGATTTTCCGGCCGGTACCGCGAAATTCCATTATTTCCGACCACGGGCAAAAATCGGAATGGGCGTCGATCTTGTTTGCCGCGATGTTACCGGCGCCGACCGCCGGACTCTGGTTCTTCAAGGAATATTCGCCGGTCTCGATGCCCGCGTCCTGAAAAGCCTTGAGCAACATGCCCCAGGCCGCCGAGCCGACCGGGGTGGAAACTTCCTTGCCCTTGAGATCGGATAATTCGTGGATGTCCGAATTGACGGGAACCACGATGGCGTTGCCCGAACCATTGAGGTTGTAACCCGTACCGGCGACATATATGGTGCGCGCCTCGGTGGCCTGGAATTTGGCGCCGTTCACTATCAGCGGATAGTCGCCCATGATGCCGAATTGCAGCTTGTTGGCCAGCATCTGGTTGGTGATGGGGCCGCCCGAACTGTAGTCGTTCCAGGAAATCTCGTATTTCGCATTGGCGTACCGGCCTGTTTTCGGCAGGTATTTTTCCAGCAATTTCCTCTCCTTGACCACGATGCCCGAGGTATAGGTATCGGTGCACATACTCTGGTGTCCGATGGCGATCTGAATCGTTTCTGCCTGCGCGGCGCCCGTCGATAGCGCGAAAAACAGACCGAGTATCGTTCTTCTGTTGGTGAGCACTTTTTTCTCCTTGGATGTAGCGGGTCATGTTCCCCGAAGAATGGAATCTAAAAGTACCCTGGGCTTTTTGGAACAAAATATTTTTTATAACAATATGGCTTGATATAACATGCAATCACGCCAACATTTTGTTCAACCCCGTTCCATTGGGGGCGGATGACGCTTGACCTTTCGCCCGCCAGGCGCCTTCCCGTCTCTTCCCGTCTCTTCCCGTTTTTTCCCCGTCTCTTCCCCGTCTCGCTGCGGTTTTTTCGCTTTTCCCCTCAATACACCTCAACCGACATCATCCTGGTAGGCAGTCACCTTGAATCTGACACAATCGTTGGGAAGAATTATCGGATGACCCGAAGCGTTTCCCACCCCCGTCATTCCCGCGCAGGCGGGAATCCAGTAAAGTCCGCGCCTTTTCTGGATTCCCGCTTGCGCGGGAATGACGGGTATTTTGACCGCCTCGTCTCAAAAAAAGGCGAGAGGAGGCGCGAAAGCACGGGCTGATACCAGGTTGCGCTCAATGGCCCGTCAATATTCCAGAGGACAGAGGACGGAAGACAGAGAACAGTCAATTACCGGCGCTACGCGCCGCAAGAATTACTGTCTTCAGTCATCTGTCTTCTGTCCTCTGATCAGAAGACAGAAAATTCAGTCATTTTTTCCGTATCACGATGGTTGGGCGGCAACTTGGTATGAAAACCTGTCCATCGAGTCTTTGCTTTCCAACGTGACTGGCTACTAGGGAGTTCCCATGATGTTTTTTCTGCGTATCGCGCTGCTGTTCGTTTTATGGAGCGGAATCGCCTCGGCGCAGGCGCCGGAGCGCGGCGGCGGCCCGGTGCCGGTGGACCGTATCGTGGCGGTGGTCAACGACGAAGTGATTACCCTGAGCGAATTGCGCGAGCGTCTCGAAACGGTGACCGGCCAACTGCTCCGGCAGGGGACGCCGCTGCCGCCGCGGGACGTGCTGGAGCAGCAGATGCTCGAACGCATGGTGATGGACAAAGTGCAGCTCCAGCACGCCAGGGATATCGGGGTGCACATCGACGACACGCAGATCGATCAAGCGATCCAGCGCATCGCCGCCAATAACGAACTATCGCTGCCGCGGTTCCGCGCGACCCTGGAGCGGGACGGCATTCCGTTCGCCAAATTCCGCGAGGACATCCGCAACGAAATGACCATCGTGCGAGTGCGCGAGCGCGAGGTGGACAGCCAGATCGCCATTTCCGAAAGCGAAATCGACCACTATCTGCAAAGCGAAGCGGGCAAGGCGGGATCGGAAGAGGAATTCGAAATGGCGCACATTCTGCTGCGCGCACCCGAATCGGCCAGCCCGGAACAGATCGACGAACTCAAGGCCAAGGCGGAACGGGTGCTCGAACGCGCCGCCAAGGGCGAGAATTTTTCGCAGCTCGCCGCCGCCTATTCGGACGCGCCGGACGGATTGCAGGGCGGCGGTCTCGGAATGCGTCCGCTGGAACGCCTGCCGAGCATATTCGCGGAAGCCGCGGTCAAATTGAAGGAAGGCGAAGTGGCGCCGCTGCTGCGCAGCCCCAACGGCTTC
>JAISNE010000307.1 GCA_031276375.1 Accumulibacter sp. | reverse complement strand
CGGGAGTCGTTCGCGGGGAGTCGTTCGCAGGGTCCGGCAGACGGTGATTCGTTTCGGCGGCGCAAGCCGCCGTTTCAGTTTATGCGCTTCAGTTCTTGGGGGTGAAGATGTCTCATGTGATGAATACCTATGCGCGGCTGCCCGTGGCGTTCAGTCACGGGAATGGAAGCCGGGTCATCGATACCGAGGGCAGGATGTATCTCGACGGCCTCGCGGGGATCGCCGTCAACACGCTGGGGCACAACCATCCGGCCCTGGTGGCGGCGATTTCGGCGCAGGCGGGCCGTTTGCTGCATACCTCCAACATTTATCGGATGCCGCAGCAGGAACAACTGGCGGACAAGCTGGCCGAGCTGTCCGGGATGGATGAAGTGTTCTTCTGCAATTCGGGTTGCGAGGCCAATGAGGCGGCGATCAAGCTGGCGCGGTTCTACGGACATCAGCGCGGCGTCGACAATCCGGCGATCATCGTCATGGAGCATTCGTTCCACGGCCGTACCCTGGCGACGCTTTCGGCGACCGGGAGCCGCAAGGTGCAGGCGGGGTTCGAGCCGCTGGTGGCCGGTTTCGTGCGCGCGCCGTTTGGCGATCTCGACGCGGTGCGCGCCATCGGCGAGCGCAACAAGAATGTCGTCGCGGTGATGTTCGAGGTCGTCCAGGGCGAAGGCGGCATTCACGTCGCCGATCCCGCGTATCAACGCGGCCTGCGCGGCCTGTGCGACGAAAATGCCTGGCTGATGATCTGCGACGAGGTGCAGTGCGGCACGGGGCGAACCGGAACCTGGTTCGGATTCCAGCAGGCGGGGATCCGTCCGGACGTGGCGACCCTGGCCAAGGGTTTGGCGGGCGGCGTGCCGATCGGCGCCTGCCTGGCCGCCGGCAAGGCGGCGTGGCTGCTGAAGCCGGGCAATCACGGGTCGACTTTCGGCGGCAACCCGTTGGCGACCACGGCGGCGCTGACGACTCTCGAAGTGATCGAAAAGGAAAATCTCCTGGCCAACGCCGTGTCGGTCGGCGAGATCATCCGGAATGGTCTGGCGCAGGCGCTGGCGGACCTGCCGGGGGGCGCCGGCATCCGCGGCATGGGCCTGATGATCGGCATCGAACTCGACCGTCCGTGCGGCGAACTGGTCGAGCGCGCGCTCGACGCCGGGCTGCTGATCAACGTGACCGCCGAACGTGTCGTGCGCTTGCTGCCGGCGTTGAATTTCAGCGCGGAGGAAGGCCGCGAACTGGTCGAGCGGCTGTCGGCGCTGATTCGCGCCTTTCTTTCTTCCTGACCGGGGATGAACATGACAGTGGTCAGACATTACCTGCAGTTCAATGACCTCAGCCGCGACGAATACGCCTACCTGTTCAAGCGCGCGCGCTGGATCAAGGCGCAGTTCAAGGCCTATCAGCGTTACTGGCCGCTTGCCGACCGCACGCTGGTGATGATCTTCGAAAAGGCCAGCACGCGCACGCGCCTGTCGTTCGAAGCGGGCATGCAGCAGCTCGGCGGCATGGCCATCTACCTGAATACCCGCGATTCGCAACTGGGGCGCGGCGAGCCGATCGAGGATTCGGCGCAGGTCATCTCGCGCATGAGCGACATCGTGATGATCCGCACCTTCGAGCAGAACATCGTCGAGCGTTTCGCCGCCAACTCGCGCGTGCCGGTCATCAACGGCCTGACCAATGAGTATCATCCGTGCCAGATCATGGCCGACATCTTTACCTACATCGAGCATCGCGGCCCGATCCAGGGCCGGACGGTGGCCTGGATCGGCGATTCGAACAATGTCTGCAACACCTGGCTACAGGCGGCCGAACTGCTCGGCTTCACCGTGCATGTGGCGACTCCGCCCGGCTACGAGATCGAGCCGGAACGGGCCGGCCTGCATGGCACCGGACACTTCCGGCAATTCGCCGATCCGATGGAGGCCGTGCGCGGCGCCGACATCGTGACCACCGACGTATGGACATCGATGGGTTTCGAGGCGGAAAACGAAGCGCGCATGCGCGATTTCGCCGATTACCAGGTCGATGGCGAGATGATGCGCGCGGCCAGCCTCGAAGCGATTTTCCTGCATTGCCTGCCGGCGCACCGGGGCGAGGAAGTGACCGCCGAAGTGCTCGACGGGCCGCAGAGTTTTGTCTGGGACGAGGCGGAGAACCGCATGCATGTGCAAAAGGCGCTGATGGAATACCTTCTTCTCGGCCGCGTGGATTCTTGAATTCTGAAATGGAGTGCATGAAATGAGCGATATCAGGAAAGCGGTTTTGGCGTACTCGGGCGGTCTGGATACCTCCGTCATTCTCAAATGGTTGCAGGATACTTATCGCTGCGAGGTGGTGACCTTCACCGCCGACCTCGGCCAGGGCGAGGAACTGGAGCCCGCGCGCGTCAAGGCGCAAAAATTCGGCATCGAGCCGGGGAACATTTTCATCGATGACCTGCGCGAGGAATTCGTGCGCGATTTCGTCTTCCCGATGTTCCGCTGCAACGCCCTCTACGAGGGCGAATATCTCCTCGGCACGTCGATCGCGCGTCCGCTGATCGCCAAGCGCCTGATCGAGATCGCCAGGCTGACGGGCGCCGACGCCATCGCGCACGGCGCGACCGGCAAGGGCAACGACCAAGTGCGCTTCGAACTCGGCGCCTACGCCCT
>JAISNE010000213.1 GCA_031276375.1 Accumulibacter sp. | reverse complement strand
GTTTCTGGGACCAACAGGGGTGCGCGCTGCTTCAGCCGTACGATGTCGAGGTCGGGGCGGGGACTTTCCATACCGCCACTTTCCTGCGGGCGATCGGTCCGGAGCCGTGGAACGCCGCTTACGTGCAGCCTTCGCGCCGTCCGAAGGATGGCCGCTACGGCGAAAATCCGAACCGCTTGCAGCACTACTACCAGTATCAGGTGGTGCTCAAGCCTTCGCCCGACGATATCCAGGATCTTTATCTGCAATCGCTCGAAGCGCTCGGTTTCCGGCTCCGGGAACACGATGTCCGTTTCGTCGAGGACGATTGGGAGTCGCCGACGCTCGGCGCCTGGGGGCTTGGCTGGGAGGTCTGGCTCGACGGCATGGAGATTACCCAGTTCACTTATTTCCAGGAGGTCGGTTCGCTGACCTGCAAGCCGGTGCTCGGCGAAATCACCTACGGCCTCGAACGCCTGGCGATGTACCTGCAGGGCGTGGAAAACGTCTATGACCTGGTGTGGGCCGAAGCCGGGGGCCGGCGCCTGACTTACGGCGATGTCTATCATCAGAACGAAGTCGAGCAGTCGAAGTACAACTTCGAGCATTCGAACGTCGAAATGCTCTTCCGCCACTTCGCCGACCACGAAGCGGAGGCCCGGCGCCTGATCGAACTCCGGCTCGCGCTGCCGGCTTACGAACAGGTGATGAAGTGTTCGCACTGTTTCAATCTGCTGGACGCGCACGGCGCCATCTCGGTCACCGAGCGCGCCGCTTACATCGGCCGCGTGCGCGCCCTGGCGCGCGAGGTCGCGCAGTCCTATCACGATGCCCGCGAGGCGCTCGGATTTCCGATGTGCGCGCGCGCCGCCGGGGGAAATTGAGATGAGCGCCGAGATGACCACCGTTACCGCTTCCGCCGCCGCGCCGGCCACCCTGCTCGTCGAACTGCTGACCGAGGAACTGCCGCCGAAGGCGCTCGCCCGGCTCGGCGAGGTGTTCGCCCAACAGATTCACGCGGGCCTGTCCGAACGCGGCCTCGTCGCCGCCGGAGAGCCTTGCGAGTGGTTCGCCACGCCGCGCCGGCTGGCCATCCTGGCGCCGGGCGCGCGGGCCGTCGCGCCGGACGTGGCCGCCTTCGAGAAAATCATGCCGGTGTCCGTGGCGCTCGACGCCAACGGCCAGCCGACGCCCGCGCTCCTGAAAAAGCTCGCGGCCAAGGGCATTCCAGCGGCCGCCGTGGCGGCGTTCGAGAAACGCCTGGACGGCAAATCCGAAACCTTTTTCTACCGGGCCACCGTGCCGGGCGCGAAGCTCGACGAGGCGCTGCCGGGCATCGTCGCCGAGGCGCTGAAGAAGCTCCCGATCCCCAAGCTCATGCGCTGGGGCGATTCCGACCATCAGTTCGTGCGCCCGGCGCACGGTCTGGTGATGCTGCACGGTGAGCGCGTCGTCGCTGGCGAGGTGCTCGGGCTGCGCAGCGGCAGGCTCACCCGCGGCCACCGTTTCCTGTCCTCGGGCGAGATCGTCATCGACCGGGCCGACAGCTACGCCGCGGTGCTCGAAAAGGAAGGCAAGGTCATCGCCGGTTTTGCCGAGCGCCGCGCTTCGATCGCCGCGCAGCTCGACGCCAGGGCCAGGGAACTGCGGGCCGCGATCGACCCGTCGCCGGAGCTGCTCGACGAAGTCACCGCGCTGGTCGAATGGCCGGTGGTCTATGTCGGCGAGTTCGAGGCGGAGTATCTCGACGTTCCGCAGGAATGCCTGATCCTGACCATGCAGCAGAACCAGAAGTATTTTCCGCTGTTCGACGCCGGAAAGAAGCTGCTCAACAAGTTCCTGATCGTCTCCAACATGCGTGTCGACGATCCTCGCCAGATCGTCGGCGGCAACGCCCGCGTGGTGCGCCCGCGCCTGGCCGACGCCCGCTTCTTTTACGATCAGGACCGCGGGACGCCGCTGGCTTCCCGCCTGCCCAGGCTGGACAAGGTGGTCTATCACAACCGGCTCGGTTCGCTGTCGCAGCGCGTTGGCCGGCTCGAAACGCTCGCGCGCGGGATCGCCGCGCGCCTGGCCGCCGACCGGGAGCTGGCCGCGCGCGCGGCGCTTCTCGCCAAGGCCGACCTGGTCACCGAAATGGTCGGCGAATTCCCCGAACTGCAAGGCGTCATGGGCCGCTACTACGCGCTCCACGACGGCGAGGACGCGCGGGTGGCCGACGCCATCCGCGACCACTACCAGCCGCGTTTCGCCGGCGACGCGCTGCCGCGAGGCCCGGTCGCCCGCGCCGTCGCGCTGGCCGACCGGCTCGACGCGCTGACCGGGTTTTTCGGCATCGGCCAGATTCCGACCGGCGACAAGGATCCCTTCGGTCTGCGCCGCGCCGCGCTTGGCGTCCTGCGCATCCTGATGGAAACGCCGCTGCCGCTCGATCTTGGCGAACTGCTCGCCGACGCGCAGGCCGGTTTCGCCGCCGGCGTGCTGACGCAGCCGGTCGCCGGGCCGCTGCATGACTTCCTGATCGAGCGCCTGCGCGGTCTGCTCAAGGACGCCGGCCATGCGCAGGAGGTCATCGAGTCGGTCCTCGTCCAGCGTCCGGCGCGCATCGACCTCGTTCCATTGCGGCTGGCCGCGGTGCGCGATTTCCTGCGCCTGCCGGAGGCGCTGGCGCTGGCGGCGGCCAACAAGCGCATCGGCAACATTCTCAAGAAAGCGCCGGGCGACCTGCCCGAACCCGACGCCGCGCTGCTGCGCGAGAGCGCCGAGAAAGCACTGTTCGAGCGCGTCACGCGGCTGGCGCCGGTGGTCGAATCGCGCGTGCAAAGCGAAGACTACGCCGAGGCGCTGAAAGTGCTGGCCTCGGTGCGCGCCGAAGTCGACCGGTTTTTCGACGAAGTGATGGTCAACGTCGACGATCCGGCGCTGCGCGCCAACCGGCAGGGACTCCTCAAGGCGCTGTTCGATCAGCTCAACGCGGTCGCCGACATTTCGAGGCTGGGGGTATGAAACTCGTCATTCTCGATCGTGACGGCGTCATCAATTTCGACTCGGATCGCTTCATCAAATCGCCGGCCGAATGGAAGCCCATTCCCGGCAGCCTGGAAGCCATCGCCCGGCTGACCCAGGCGGGCTACCGGGTGGTGGTCGCCTCGAACCAGTCGGGAATCAGCCGCGGCCTGTTCGACATGGATACGCTGAACACCATCCACGACAAGATGCATCGCGCGGTCAAGGCCGCCGGAGGACGGATCGAGGCGATATTCTATTGTCCGCATTCGGACGAGGCCGACTGCGCCTGCCGCAAACCCAAGCCCGGCATGTTCGAGCGCATCGCCGGCTGTTTCAACACCGACCTCGGCGATGTCCATGCCGTCGGCGATTCGCTGCGCGACCTGCGGGCCGCCGACGCCGCCGGCGCGCTGCCGGTGCTGGTCCTGACGGGTTATGGCCAGAACACGCTGGAAGAAGGCGGCCTCCCGGAAAAGACGCTGGTCTTCGACGATCTCGCGGCAGCCGTCGAGCATATCCTGAACTCATGACCACGCTGTTCCGCTCCGCCCTGTTCCTGCTGCTCGCCGCCCTGATTACCATTCCCGCCGGGCTGCTCGTCACGCTCGCCGTGGTCTTGCCGATGCGCTGGCGCTTTCGTCTCATTGCCGTGTGGCGCGCGCTGTTCATGGCGCTCTGCGCGCGCGTGCTGAAGCTGCGCTACCGCGTGCTCGGGCGCGAAAACATCCCGGCCAGGCCGTCGGTCGTGCTGTCCAAACACCAATCCGCCTGGGAAACGGTCGGCCTACAGGACATTTTCCCGCC
>JAISNE010000187.1 GCA_031276375.1 Accumulibacter sp. | reverse complement strand
TATGACGCGCTGCTGCTCGACAAGTCCGAGGAGCACGCCGGCTGCGAAGCGGACCTGATGTTCGAGGTGCAGCAGCAGCTTGGCGACGGCGTGGTGCGCACGATCACCATGGGCTCTTCCGACGGTCTGCGCCGCGGCATGAAGGTCTCCAGCACGGGCGGGCAGATTTCGGTGCCGGTGGGCGACGCGACGATCGGGCGGATCATGAACGTGCTCGGGCGGCCGATCGACGAGGCCGGGCCGATCGCCACCGAGGAGCGCCGCTCGATCCACCAGAGCGCGCCGAAATTCGACGAACTCTCTCCGTCGGTCGAACTCCTGGAAACCGGGATCAAGGTGATCGACCTGATCTGCCCGTTCGCCAAGGGCGGCAAGGTCGCCCTGTTCGGCGGCGCGGGCGTCGGCAAGACGGTGAGCATGATGGAGCTGATCAACAACATCGCCAAGCAGCACAGCGGCCTGTCGGTGTTCGCCGGCGTCGGCGAGCGCACCCGCGAGGGCAACGACTTCTATCACGAAATGAAGGAGTCGAACGTGCTCGACAAGGTGGCGATGGTCTTCGGCCAGATGAACGAACCGCCGGGCAACCGCCTGCGCGTCGCGCTCACCGGCCTGACCATGGCCGAGCGTTTCCGCGACGATGGCCGCGACATCCTGTTCTTCGTCGACAACATCTACCGCTACACCCTGGCCGGCACCGAAGTCTCCGCGCTGCTGGGCCGGATGCCGTCGGCCGTGGGCTACCAGCCGACGCTGGCCGAGGAAATGGGCCGCCTGCAAGAGCGCATCACCTCGACCAAGGTCGGCTCGATCACCTCGATCCAGGCCGTCTACGTGCCCGCCGACGACCTCACCGACCCCTCGCCGGCCACCACCTTCCTGCACCTCGACTCCACCGTGGTGCTCTCGCGCGACATCGCCTCGCTCGGCATCTATCCGGCGGTCGACCCGCTCGACTCGACCTCGCGCCAGCTCGATCCGCACATCGTCGGCGAGGAGCACTACACGGTCGCGCGGGCGGTGCAGATGACCCTGCAACGCTACAAGGAACTCCGGGACATCATCGCCATTCTCGGGATGGACGAACTGTCGCCCGACGACAAACTGGTGGTTTACCGCGCGCGCAAGATTCAGCGTTTCCTGTCGCAGCCCTTCCACGTGGCCGAAGTGTTTACCAATTCGCCGGGCAAGTACGTGCCGCTCAAGGAAACGATCAAGGGCTTCAAGATGATCGTCGACGGCGAGTGCGACAGCATTCCCGAGCCGGCCTTTTACATGGTCGGGTCGATCGAGGAAGCCCTCGAAAAAGCCAAGACCCTCTGAGCGAAAGGGAAGACATGCCGATCAGAGTCGATGTCGTCAGCGCCGAGGAGCAGATTTTTTCCGGCGAGGCCGAATTCGCCGTGTTTCCCGGCGAAGCCGGGGAACTGGGCGTTTTCCCGCGCCACGCGCCGCTCCTGACGCGGGTGCGGCCGGGCACCGTGCGTCTGAAGATGCCGGGCCGCGATGAATTCGAGCTGGTTTACGTCTCCGGCGGAATTCTCGAAATCCAGCCGACGCTGGTCACGCTGCTGGCCGACACGGCGATCCGCGCCAAGGATCTCGACGAAGCCAAGGCGATCAAGGCCAGGCAAGGCGCCGAGGAAGCCTCGCGCAACCGTTCGGCGAACGTCGGCTACGCCAGCGCCGAAGCCGAACTGGCGCAGGCGATCACGCAATTGCAGTTGCACAAGATGAAAAAGGGCCGAAAGGCGCACTGAGCTTGAAATCAAAGTGTAGAAAAACGGTGCGTGGCCGGTTTGGCCCCGCCCGCTTTTGGGGCATTTCGCGGGTATCACAAGAAGTTCTTCTCGGGTTGGAACCCCGTTCTTGCAACCGGGTTTAGACCTTGGTCATCTGGAATCAAAAATTACAAGATTTCCTTGACGAACATTGAATTTCTCCGGGGCATGACGCATCGCCGCCAGGAGGCTTTTGGGGGAGTGTGGAATCTGTAACGGCGCTCGTCGGCCCGCCGGCGTTCCGGGCATGGAATCCCGGCGGTGGAACCGTTCGCGCGTGGCGCTTCGCGCCGCGATACGGCGCCGGGGTAGGGATATGGGCAGTGGCGCGGGTTTTGCTTGTTCATGGTTCCGCGCTCCGAGTCATGAGGGAGAAAGCAAGTGGCTTCAATCAGCATCGAAGGCGTAAAAAAGGAATTCAGCGGCAACAAGGTTCTGGAGGATTTGTCCCTGCATATTCCCGATGGGGCGTTTTACACGCTCCTCGGCCCCAGCGGCTGCGGAAAGACGACCCTGCTGCGCTGCATCGCCGGTTTCCATGAAACGGACGCCGGACGCCTGCTGTTCGACCAGGACGACATGACGCGCGTCCCGACGCACCGCCGCGATATCGGGATGGTGTTTCAGGACTACGCGCTGTTTCCGGACAAGACCGTGTTCGATAACGTGGCCTACGGATTGCGCGCGCGCGCCGTGGCGAAAGCCGAGATCGGGCAGCGCGTCGGCCAGGCGCTGGCGAGCGTGGGCCTGACCACCCTGGCGGAGCGTTATCCGGCGCAGATGAGCGGCGGCCAGCGCCAGCGGGTGGCGCTGGCCAGGGCACTGGTGATCCGTCCGCGGGTGCTGCTGATGGATGAGCCGCTCTCCAACCTGGACGCCAAGATGCGCACGCAGATGCGCGACGTGATCCTCGACCTGGTGCAGGAAGCCCACATCACGACGGTTTTCGTCACCCACGACCAGGAAGAGGCGCTGGCCATGTCCGACAAGATCGCCATCATGGATCGCGGCCGGATCGCCCAGATCGGCACGCCGGAAGAACTCTACGGGGCGCCGGTCAATGCCTACGTGGCCGATTTCATCGGCTCGGCCAACATCATTCCGGTGACCATCGAATCCGCCGATCCGGCGCTGTCCGGAGATGTGCGCTACCGTTTGGGCGGGCGTCTGCTCAAGGGCGTTCGCGGTCAGGCCCGATTCGACGAGAACAACGCGATCCTGGTCGCGCGCCCGGAGGAACTGGCGTTGACGGTGGCGGACTCCGCCGCGGCCAATGCCGTTTCCGGTTCGGTCGTGCGCCGGCAGTACCTGGGTTTCAAGACGACTTACCGGGTCCGCCTGCAGGACGGCCCCGAGATACGCGTCGACTTGAGCGCCGGCGGCCGGAGCATCGACTTCCATCCCGGCGACTCGGTGCGGGTGCTGCTTCCGGAGCAAAGCCGGATCATCGGCGCGTAGGCGGGCCAAATGAATTTCTTCAAACCAAAATGGTGGCCGTGGGGCGTGCTGACGGTCATTTCGCTGATCGTTCTGGCTTTTTTCGTGCTCTATCCGCTCGGCGTGCTGTTTGGCAACAGCGTGCGCGACGAAAGCGGGGCGCTGTCGCTCGCCGGCTTCGCGCAACTAGTCGACAACAGCATGTTCCTGGAGGCTTTCCGCAATACCCTGGTGCTGGGCGTCAGCGTGACCACCCTGGCGGTGCTCATCGGAGCGCCGCTGGCCTACATGGTCGCGCGCTACGAGTTCCCGATGAAGAACCTGGTCGCCATCCTGCCGGTGGTGACCATCGTGATTCCCGAAGTGATCGTCGGCCAGTCCTGGCTGCTGATCCTCGGCAACAACGGCCTCCTGACCAACTTCATGGAGCGGATCGGCATCGAGCTGCCGTCGTTCTACGGCTGGACCGGACTGATCTTCTCGATGACCCTGGTCTATTACACCTACATCTATCTGGGCGTGCTCGCCGCGCTGCGCGGTTTCGACGGACAACTGGAAGAGGCCGGACTGAGCCTGGGCACCTCGCCGCTGACCACCAAGTTGCGCGTGCTGGCGCCCCTGATGCTGCCGGCGGTGGCGGTCAACGCCCTGGTGGTCTTCTCGCTGGTGGTCGGCAATTTCGTGCTCGCCACCTTGCTGGGCAGCCGCGTTCCCCTGCTGTCGGTGATGACCTACAACGAGTTCGTCAATGAAATGGGCGGTTCCCCGCTGCTCCAGAGCGCCATGTCCGTGGTTTCGATCTCCATCGTCGGCATCGTCCTGTTCCTGCAGAAAAGAGTCGTCGAGCGCAAGCTCTACACCATGACGCCGGGGCGCGCCCCGCAAGCGGCGCGCGTGCGCTCCGGGGCGGCCGCGCTGTTCACCGGCTGCGTCGGCTTCATCATCTTTCTTTCGATGCTGCCGCTGATCATCGTCTTCGTCGCCGCCTTCACGGAAACCAGCGGCCCGGTCATGCGCTGGGGCGTCTGGTCCGTCACGAACCTCGTCCGCATCTTCCGCAGCGCGCCCGAACCCGTGTTCAACTCGCTCATCTTCGCCTCGATAGCGACCCTGATCGGCGTCGTGTTCGCCGTGCTGACCAGCTATCTAATCATCAAAAAGCGCAACCGGCTCACGCATCTGCTCGACTACATCGTCATCATGCCGCTGACCATTTCGGGAACGGTCATGGGCATCGCGCTGGTGCAGACCTTCAACACCGGCTGGCTGGTGCTGGCCGGCACCGGCAGCATCATGGTGCTGTGCTACGCCGTGCGCCGCCTGCCCTTTGCCGTGCGCAACGCTTCGTCGACGCTGTTCAACATTCCGGACTCGATCGAGGAAGCGTCCATCAGCCTCGGCGTTTCGCCGCTGATGTCATTCTTCAAGGTGGTCCTGCCGGTGATGAAGGCGTCGATCGTCTCGGCGGCCATCCTGATGTGGGTCACCACGATCGCCGAACTGGCCGCCACGATCGTGGTTTACACCGGCGGCCTGGAAACCATGCCGATCGCCATTTTCCGCCAGATCGACGGCGGGCGGCTCGGCCTGGCGTCGGCTTACGGCGCGGCGATGATTACCGTGATCCTGGCGCCGATCATCGCCGCGGTCAAGCTGTTCCGCGTCAACCTTTTCTCCAACCAGTGACATTTCCAACAAGCGAGGTCCGCATGAAACTGAAACTCGAATTCCTGCCGCATTTGGCGGCGACCCTCCTCTTCTCCGCCGCGGCCACATTGGCGCAGGCCCAGACCGTGGTGCTCTATTCCTCGAACAACACCGAGACCATCGAAGCCGCGCTGAACGTGTCCAGGAAAAAAATGCCGTCGCTCAACGTCCAGCAGGTGACCGGGGGAACCGGCGCGCTGATGAAGCGCATCCAGGCCGAATCCAAGAATCCGCGCGGAGACATCCTGTGGAGCGGCGGCTTCGGCACGCTCGGCGCCTACAAGGAATACATGGAACCGTACAAATCGCCCGATCTCGCCGCGATCCCCGCGGAATTCCGCGGCCCGAACGATCTCTGGGTGGGCACCAACGTTCATTTGATGGTCATCATGGTCAATGAGAAACAACTCAAGGGCATGCCCGTGCCAACGACCTGGTCCGACCTGATGAAACCCGAATGGAAAGGAAAATTCGCCATTACCGATCCGAGCAAGAGCGCGACCGCGTATCAGCTGGTCTATGGCCTGCTGAAGCAGTTCGGCCGCGACGGACTGGAAAAGATCGCCGCCAACGCCATCGTGACCTCTTCTTCCGGCACGACCTACAAGGGCACGGCCATGGGCGAATATCCCATCGGCCTGACCATCGAGTACGCCGCGCAGGAATACGTCGCCGGCGGCCAGAAGGAAATCCGCCTGGTCTATCCAAGCGAAGGCAGCTACCTCGCGCCGGAAGGCATGTTCATCATCAAAGGGGCAAAAAATCCGGAGGCGGCCAAAGCCTTCTACAACATCCTGCTGAGCAAGGAAATGCAGCAGGAACTGCTGGTCAAGGCATTCCGCCGGCCAGTGCGCACCGACATCGAGGTCTCGAAACTGACGTCCTTGCCCGACCTCAAGTCGGTCAAGATTTTCCCCATCGACCAGGCCGCCGCCGCGGAAGAGTATGAACAATTGGTCAGCCTCTGGAATATCGCGGTCAACAAAGCCCGGTAAGACATTTGATTCAC
>JAISNE010000184.1 GCA_031276375.1 Accumulibacter sp. | reverse complement strand
AAATGCCACGATTTGCCGCCCTGCGGGGAAACCGCGAGGGACAGTCCATCGAGGTCGCCCAGGGTGTAAGCTTTGCCGGTGGCCTTGGTTTGCCGGACGGCGGTGTCGGTGAGTGCCATGATAAACTCCTTGAAGTTGTGAGTCATGGCCTGGATGATTATGCCCTTCGTCCCGTTTCGCCAGAGAAAAACCGGAACCCGTGTCCCCCCGATTTCTGGACTGAAAAATGGACTCAAAAACTCTGGTTGCCCGTGGATTTCCGTCGCTTGTGGCAGACTGTGAAAAATTAAAAATACATTACTTTCAACAGCTTACGGACATTCAAGGAAATCACTGGAACAGAGTTTGGGTTTCAGTCGGGGAAACATGCTGATCAGGGGGATTGGGGACATCTCCGTCTCCTGGCAAAAATCGAGAGTAGACCCGATTTTGGCAGGGGTTACGATGACATGGCATCACTGTCTGAATGTAAACGATTTTTGGGCACTGGCTACGATATTTGCGTATGCGATAGCCCTGTCCCCTCTCCCGCGAGCGGCCGGACGCCTGCTGTATTTCTGCTACAATCCGGAATTCAAAATTCAAAAAGAATCAGAACTGTTGGCGAGGCAGGCGACGGCATCCGCCGGATTGTCTGATCGAGTCTTTTCTTGTTGTTGTCTTATCCGTTGATGGGGTAGTTATGTCGAATAAGTCTGTTTACGTGTTCGGTCCGTCGAGGACCGACGGCGCCGCCGATATGAGAAATATCCTGGGCGGCAAGGGAGCCAATCTTGCTGAAATGTGTCGTCTGGGCATTTCCGTTCCTCCGGGGCTGACCATCAGCGCGGAAGTCTGCACCGTCTATACCGAACAGGGCGCCGATGCCGCGAGGAAGCTGATCGAGAACGAAGTCCTCGCGGGCGTCGCCTTCATCGAGAACGAACTGGGCAAGAAGTTTGGCAACGCCGCCGATCCGCTGCTGGTGTCCGTGCGCTCCGGGTCGCGCGCGTCGATGCCGGGGATGATGGACACCATCCTCAACCTCGGTCTCAACGAGGAAGCGATCAAGGGCCTGGCCGCCAAGGCGGGCAACGAGCGTTTCGCCTGGGATTCCTATCGCCGCTTCATCCAGATGTACGGTGACGTGGTCATGGGGCTGAAGCCGGTATCGAAAGAAGACCACGATCCGTTCGAGGAGATCATCGAACGGATCAAGGAGAAGAAGAATGTCGAGCTCGACACGCAGCTCGGCGTCGACGAGCTCAAGCAAATGGTGGCCGAATTCAAGGCGCTGATCAGAAAGCGGCTCGGGCGCGAATTCCCGGACGATCCGTGGCAGCAGTTGTGGGGCGCGATCATGGCCGTGTTTGAAAGCTGGAACAACGACCGCGCCAAGCTTTACCGCAAGATGAACGACATTCCCGATTCCTGGGGCACGGCGGTCAACGTCCAGTCGATGGTGTTCGGCAATCTTGGCGACAAGAGCGGCACCGGCGTGGCCTTCACGCGCGACGCCGCGTCGGGCGAGGATATCTTCAACGGTGAATTCCTGGTCAATGCCCAGGGCGAGGATGTCGTGGCCGGCATCCGCACGCCGCAGCAGATCACCCTGGAAGGCTCGCGCCGCTGGGCCAGGCTCGCCCAGGTCAGCGAGGAGGAGCGCCGCGGCAAGTATCCGTCGATGGAAGAGCTGATGCCGGAAATCTACCGGCAGCTCCTGAAGACGGAGACGACGCTGGAGAATCACTACAAGGACATGCAGGACATCGAGTTCACCATCCAGGAAGGCAAGCTGTGGATGTTGCAGACCCGTTCCGCCAAGCGCACCGGCGCGGCCATGGTGCGCGTGGCGATGGAGATGCTCGAACAGGGCATGATCGACGAGAAAACCGCCGTCTTGCGCGTGACGCCGGACCGGCTCAATGAACTGCTGCATCCGGTGTTCGACCGCGCCGCGCTGGCCAGCGCGCGCGCCATCGCCAACGGCCTGCCGGCCTCGCCGGGCGCGTCGACCGGCCAGATCGTGTTCTTTGCCGACGAGGCCGAGCAATGGGTGCAGAACGGACTCGAGGTCATCCTGGTGCGCCAGGAAACGTCGCCGGAAGACCTGCGCGGCATGGCCGCGGCCAAGGGCATCCTGACCGCGCGCGGCGGCATGACCTCGCACGCCGCCGTGGTGGCGCGCGGCATGGGCAAATGCTGCGTCTCGGGCGCCGGGGCCATCCGCGTCGATCCCAGGGCACGCGCGATGACCATCGGCGACAAGGTCTATAAGGAAGGCGACTGGATTTCGCTCGATGGCTCGACCGGTCTCGTCTACGAAGGCAAGATATCGACCATGGACGCCGACCTCTCGGGCGACTTCGGCAAGCTGATGAGCATCGCCGAACGCTACAAGAAGCTGGCCGTGCGCGCCAACGCCGATACGCCGGAAGACGCCCGCGCGGCGCGCAATTTCGGCGCCGTCGGCATCGGCCTGTGCCGCACCGAGCACATGTTCTTCGAAGGCGACCGCATCAAGGCCGTGCGCGAGATGATCCTGTCCAAGGACGAAGAAGGGCGCCGCCGCGCGCTGGCCAAGCTGCTGCCGATGCAGCGCAGCGATTTCGAAGGCATCTTCACCGCCATGGACGGCCTGCCCGTGACCATCCGCCTGCTCGATCCGCCGCTGCACGAATTCCTGCCGCACGACGACGACA
Source organism: Accumulibacter sp. (assembly GCA_031276375.1). Lineage (GTDB taxonomy): Bacteria > Pseudomonadota > Gammaproteobacteria > Burkholderiales > Rhodocyclaceae > Propionivibrio. The sequence continues at coordinate 1,264 of JAISNE010000184.1, read as the reverse complement.
ATCAGCGCGAAATGGCCATCGAGATGGGCCTCACCTACGAAGGCATCAAGCATCGCGTCGACGACCTGCACGAAGCCAATCCGATGATGGGCCACCGCGGCTGCCGGCTCGGCATCACCTATCCGGAAATCACCGAGATGCAGGCGCGCGCCATCTTCGAGGCGGCGCTTGCCGTCAAGAAGCGGGGCATGCGTCCGAAGGTCGAAATCATGATCCCGCTGGTCGGCACGGTGCGCGAGTTCAATTCGCAGGCCAAGGTGATCCGCGATACGGCGGAAGCCGTGTTCGCCAGTCACGGTTCGACCGTCGAATTCATGATCGGCACCATGATCGAGACGCCGCGCGGCGCGCTGGTCGCCGACAGCATCGGCCAGCAGGCCGAGTTCTTCTCGTTCGGCACCAACGACCTGACGCAGATGACGCTCGGCTTCTCGCGCGACGACGTGAGCAAATTCCTGCCGTATTACCTGAAGGCCGGCATGTACGAAACCGACCCGTTCCAGTCGATCGACCAGAAGGGTGTCGGCCAGTTGGTCAAGATGGGCGTCGACAAGGGTCGTTCGGTGCGCCCGGACATCAAGCTGGGCGTTTGCGGAGAACATGGCGGCGACCCGTCATCGGTGGAATTCTTCCACCGCGCGGGACTCGATTACGTGAGCTGTTCACCGTTCCGCGTACCGATCGCGCGCCTGGCCGCCGCACAGGCCGCGATCACCGACGCCGGGTAATCCGACACGAAAGGCGTATAAAGCCCGCCGGTTCAGCGGACCTGCGGGCTTCCCTCAATGGGCGAATCGAATTTTTGCCGTCCCCGGATTTTCCGGCCGCCTTACTGTAAAGCCGGCAATCTGTCCCCCGATCGCACAGACGGTAAATTACCCGCAAGCGGAAGATTGTCGCCCCTATTGTGGTTTTTGTGGTTTGAACAGATCAAAGTTAAAAAAACCGGGCGGCGAACTACAGGGCGATGATCGCGCGAAAGCCGTAATCCCAGATCGCCCATGGCGCGTGCTCGCGGCTCGGAAATTAAAGGGGTGCCATTATCAGCAGTCGACCATCTGATCATAATTCTGATAGGCGTTCGAGCCGCACAATGGTGTCCTGAAAATCGACGCGAATCTGCGAAGTAATTCTCAGTGTCCGGTCGTTGAACACTTCATGTCGCGCAAGTTTTTGCTCGCGCGCGTAACGCTCCAGGGTCGCATCACGTTCCTGAATGAGGGTGCGTATATCCACTTCGTAAAGTCGCACGATGGCCGATAGC
>JAISNE010000183.1 GCA_031276375.1 Accumulibacter sp. | reverse complement strand
TCGAGCAGGCCGACCTTGTCCAGCGCGGCGCGGGCGCGGCGGGTCGCTTCCCGCGCCGGCAGGCCGACGATGGAGAGCGGCAGCAGCACGTTGTCGAGGACGGCGCGGTCGAACAGCAGTTTCTGGTCCTGGAAGATCAGGCCGAGCTTGCGGCGCAGGTAGGGAATCGCGCCGCGGCGCAGGGCGGCGATGTTCTGGCCGCCCACCGTGACGCTTCCCGAGCTTGGTTTTTCGATGGCCGCGAGCAGGCGGAACAGCGTCGATTTCCCGGCGCCGGAATGGCCGGTGATGAAGACCATCTCGCCGTCCCCGATTTCGAAGCTGACCTCCTTCAAGGCTTCGATGCCCGGCGGATAGCGCTTGGTGACGGCACTGGCGGAAATCATGGCTGGCGTCCGGGCGCCGGCGATCCGGCCGCCGCCCGGCCGGGCGCCCGCGCGCTCCACGGCGGCAAAGGGCCGGCCGCCGAAGCGGCGCGAAACATCGTTTCCACGGGGCGCGGTGTCATCCGGTTTTTTTCCGTTCGTCGTGTTTCCATGAAAATCCTGTCCAGGAATTCCCAATGACCGTTTTGGGGCCTTGCTGGTTCAATGGTTTTAGTTCTCCCGGACAAATATAACCCGCCCAATCCGCCAAATCGATCCCTTGGTAACGCGCGGGGTGACGTGCGCCAGGCGAGTTTTTTCATGACTTCGCCAGAAACCGACGGTGTCTTTGTAGACCGCCAACGGCATCTCGCCAAATATTCTTTCATCTTCACGGCAAATGATGTCCTCTTCATCGCAGTCGGGCAAATTGCGCCTGCATGCAGATCGGCTGGCAAGCGTTACCGTTTCCATACGAGCTGTTTTTTGACTGGTACCGGCGATTCGTTCCACTGATTCGAAGATCGATTTCATGATGCATTTCCCCAGATCACAGGCCGCCTTGGCGTCTCTCTTCGCCCTGTTCGAATTATTTCCGCGCCTTCCGCGAAGCGAGCAGAGACTGTTTTTCGGCTCGCGCCTCGGCGACCCGCTCGCGCACGTCGGGCGAGGCGTCCTGGCCGAAGCGGCGCTCGATTTCGTCATGGACGGCGATGGCGGCATCGGGGTTGCCCTGTCGCTCCAAGGTCACGCCTTTGTAGTAAAGCGCCCAGGCGACCCACTTGCGCACGCCGGGCGAGTCGTCCTGGCCGAAGCGGCGGGCAACTTCGTCGAAGGCGGCGATTGCGGCATGGGGTTTGCCCTGTAGCTCCAACAAGTTCCCGCCTTTATAGAGGAGCGCCCTGGCGACCCGCTCGCGCACGCCGGGCGAATCGTCCTGGCCGAAGCGACGGTCGACTTCGTCATAAACGGCGATGGCGGCATCGGGTTGGCCCTGTTGCCCCAAGGTACAGCCTTTGTTGCCGAGCGCCCTGGCGACCTGCTCGCGCATGCCGGCCGAAGCGTCCTGGCCGAAACGGCGGTCGATTTCGTCATAGACGGCGATTTCGGCATCGGGTTTGCCCTGCCGCCCCAAGGTCACGCCTTTGTTGAAGAGCGCCCTGGCAGCCTGCTCGTCCAGGGAGGATATCTGTTCGTTCGGGAGAACGGCGGAGGCAAGGCCAGACGGCGGCCGCGCCGGCTTCCCGGATCCCGCGAACGCCTCCAATATCAGCCCGCCCGCGAGCACGATGGCCACGATGCGTTTCAAGGATTTGCGCGAGGTTTCCCGCGCGGCGGATGGTACGGGTGGCGGCGTTTGGCTTACCCGCGCGCTTGGGTGTTCTTCCGGCCTTGCCGCGCCGGGCGCTTTTTCCTTCCCGGCCTCGGCGAACGGGCCGGGATGCCCGCAGTTCGGACAGGCGACCGCTTTGCTGGAAATCTTCTTTCCGCATTCCGGGCAGCTTACCAGCATGATGTGTCACTCCTTTCACGAATCGATCGGTCAATACTCAGCCGTCAGTCATTTGGAAACACCAGGATCAAATCATCGTCATTCCGAGGCCCGAAGGGCCGTGGCAGTCCAGAGGACAGAAGACGGAGGACAGAAGACAGCCAGTCACCGGCGCTTCGCGCTGCAAATATTACTGTCCTCTGTCCTCTGACCCTGATGTTTCCCCTCAAATTTTCATGCACCCCCCCTCGCTTTTTTTAAGACGAGGCGGTCAAAATACCCGTCATTCCCGCGCAGGCGGGAATCCAGAAAAGGCGTGGAATGCTGGATTCCCGCCTGCACGTGAATGACGGGCGCGGGGGGACGGTTGGGTGCCGCGGGAGCTTGCTTAGGTTGGGGTGAGTGAAGCGAACCCCAACGCGAAACAGGTGAACTATTTGATGTTGGGGGCAGCGAAGCTCACCCCGACCTGTGCGCGCTACCGGCTGCATCGGCTTTCCCTTTCCTCTCTCAAAAATGCTTTCCTCTGTTTGCCATGGCAGACTCTCAAGCCTTTCCTCTTTCCATGAATTTGAGGGGGAAACTTCAGGGTCAGAGGACAGAGGATTGAAAACATCCAGTCACCGGCGCTTCGCGCCGCAAATATTACTGTCCTCTGTCATCTGTCCTCTGATCTCTGTCTTCTGATCCGAAAATCGCATCGACGAAGTCCCTGGCGGTAAAGGGGCGCAGGTCGTCGATGCCTTCGCCGACGCCGATGTAGCGGATCGGCTTGGGGCACTGGCGGGCGATGGCGGCGAGCACGCCGCCCTTGGCCGTGCCGTCGAGCTTGGTGACGATGAGGCCGGTGACCTCGATGGCCTTGTCGAAGGTCTTGACTTGCGCCAGGGCGTTCTGCCCGAAGTTGGCGTCGAGCACCAGCAGCGTTTCGTGCGGCGCGCTCGGGTCGGCTTTCCGGATGACGCGGCGCACCTTGGCGATTTCTTCCATCAGGTGCGCTTGCGTCGGCAGGCGGCCGGCGGTGTCGGCCAGCACGATGTCGATGCCGCGCGCCCTGGCCGCCGAGATGGCGTCGAAGATGACCGCCGCCGGGTCGCCGGATTCCTGGGCGATGACGGTGACGCCGTTGCGCTCGCCCCAGACTTGCAGTTGCTCGCGCGCGGCGGCGCGGAAGGTGTCGCCGGCGGCGAGCAGGACGGAGCGCCCCTGCGCCTGGAAGTGCTTGGCCAGCTTGCCGATCGAGGTGGTTTTGCCGGCGCCGTTGACGCCGGCGATCATGATGATGAACGGCTGGCGCGCGCTCACGTCGAGCGGCTGTTCGAGCGGTTGCAGCAGTTCATGCAGCGCGTCGGCCAGCGCGCGCTGGAGGCTTTCGGGCGTTTCGATCTTTTCGCGCCGGGCGCGCGCTTGCAATTCTTCGATCAGGTAGCGGGTCGCTTCGAGGCCGACGTCGCTCGTCAGCAGCAGGGCTTCGAGTTCTTCGAGCAATTCGGCGTCGACCTTGCCGCGCGAGAAGATCGATTTGAACTTGCCGCCGAGTTGCGCGCGCGTGCGCGCGAGTCCGGTCTTCAGGCGTTCGCGCCAGGAAGGCGCGGGATTCGACATGTCCGGCGCGATTGGCACGATTGGCGCGGCATCGGCGGATTTTTTCAGGAAACCAAACATGGGATGCAAGTGTCTCACGGGCATGAGCGTGGATAGAATCGAAAGCCGGCGCGGCCGGAATCGATTAAGATAGATTAAGATATCCGGTCCGCGCCATTTTCCGTCAATTTGTCAACGATTTTATCAGAAGCCGTTTTCGCCCATGTTCCCTCTACCGCAAATCATCCGTCCGGCCGTTTCGCTGGCCGCCCTTGTTCTTGCCGCCTTTGTCCTGGCCCTTCCCGCGCCGGCCTGGGCCAATCCGTTCGAGCACCGGCTGGCGAACGGATTGCGCGTCATCGTCAAGGAGGACCGGCGCGCGCCGACCGTCGTGCACATGGTCTGGTACCGCGCCGGAAGCATGGACGAAACCAATGGCACGACCGGCGTCGCGCACCTGCTCGAACACATGATGTTCAAGGGCACGCCGACGGTCGGCGCCGGCGAGTTCAGCCGTCTGGTGGCCGCCGCCGGGGGGCAGGACAATGCCTTCACCAGTCACGATTTCACGGCGTATTTCCAGCAGGTGCCGAAACAGCAGCTCGAACGGATGATCGAGCTGGAGGCCGATCGCATGCGCCACCTGACGCTCGATCCGAAGGAGTTCGAGCAGGAGATCAAGGTGGTCATGGAAGAACGCCGGCTGCGCACCGACGACCAGCCGCCGGCGGCGCTCTTCGAGCAGATGCGGGCGCAGGCTTTCCAGGCGCATCCGTACCGCGTGCCGGTGATCGGCTGGATGAACGATCTGGAGGCCATGACCGCGCAGGACGCGCGCGACTGGTACGAGCGCTGGTACGTGCCGAACAACGCGTATGTGGTGATCGTCGGCGATGTCGATCATCAGGAGGTTTTCCGTCTGGCCGAGAAATACTACGGCCCGCTGGCGGCGCGTCCGCTGCCCGCGCGCAAGCCGCAGCAGGAGCCGGCGCAGGCCGGAATGCGGCGGCTGGTGTTCAAGGCGCCGGCCGATCTGCCGATCGTGCTGATGGCGTACAAGGCGCCGGTGCTGCGCGAAGTCGACCGGGATGCCGATCCCTACGCGCTGGAGATGCTCGCGGCCATTCTCGACGGCCACGAGGCGGCGCGCTTCTCGCGGAATCTGGTGCGCGAACAGCGCCTGGCGGACTTCGCGGGCGCCGGTTACGACGCGATATCGCGCGGCCCCGGTCTGTTCTATCTGCAAGGCTCGCCCAGCGCCGGGCGCACGCGCGCCGACCTGGAAGCCGGTTTCCGCGCGGAGATCGCGCGCCTGGTCCGCGATGGCGTGAGCGAGGGCGAACTGGCGCGGGCCAAGGCGCAACTCGTCGCCGACGAGGTCTACAAGCGCGATTCGATGTTTGCCCAGGCCATGGAGATCGGCCAGCTCGAAGCGGCGGGCATTCCGCACCACGAGAACCGGCGGCTGATCGAAAAACTCAAGGCGGTCACGGCCGAGGAGGTGCAATCGGTGGCGCGGCGCTACCTGGTCGA
>JAISNE010000167.1 GCA_031276375.1 Accumulibacter sp. | reverse complement strand
GCGCGCCAGTTCGCTCTCGACGAATTGGCCGAACAGGCCGCCGAACTGGGCGCCAACGCCGTGGTCGGCGTGGACCTCGATTACGAGGTGCTCGGCGAAAAGAACGGCATGCTGATGGTCACGGCAAGCGGCACTGCGGTCGTCGTGGAGTAACCGCTTCATGCCAGGTTGCCCTCGATAGCCAGTCGATACGCAATTCTGACGCGTCGGGATTCCGGTCATTTTCTGGTGCATCACGCTGGTTTGACCGCGCCGTCATTGCTCGGGTTGCGCGACGAAGCAAATTCATGCGGCGGTCGGGTTTCCTGAAACGGCAGGGCGCCGTCCGGGTCCGTGTGGATTGCCGCGGGGCCTGACGGCCCTCGCAATGACGATGTTTACGCCGTCATGGGCGAGAGTTGATATCCGGTCATTTTTTGCGTATCACGATGGTTTGACCGCAACCCGGCATCACGCCATCGCGTTTCGCCTTTCACGGCTACTTGTACTCGCGCCACTCCGGCGGCGTATCGTCGTGGTCGCCGTGCGGATGGCGTTCCCAGGCGCGCGTGTAGGCTTCGTTCTGGGATTTCTTCAGCAGGCGGCGCGGCGCGTCGAGGTTGTGGATTTCGGTCTCTTCGCTGTAATAGATCAGCGCGCGGATCAGCTTGTCGAGCAGGGAGCATGCGAGGTGGAAACCCATGCTCTCCAGCGCGGATTCGAGTTCTTCTTGCGAATGCTCGTGCAGATCGTAGATCACCGCGATCGAGCGCTCGCCAGCGTTCGGGGCGATTTCGAGATCGGCCAGCCCGGCGAGGAAATCCGCCGCCTCCGCGACCTGCCCGGGAGGAAATTCCGCGAACCGGATGACGCGCTCCTTGCGGATCGGTTCCGGCTTGCCGGACGTTTCGAGCGGACGCCTCATGCGTTCTCCCGATGCCGCCTACCTGTTCTGGATGATCTGCATGGCCTTCAGCAGGTTGATCGCCTGATTGAGCTGATAGTCCTTTCTTGAAGCCAGTTCGCGGCCCGGCGGCTCGAAGCCCTCGTCGTCCTCTTCCTTGCCCGGAGCCGTCCTCGGCTTCGCCGGTGTCTTGGCCTGCGGCTTGGCGGGCGCGGCTTCCCGGCCATCGTCCTTGTCCTTGTCGTTTTCCAGATGGTTTTCCAGGTCGGCTTCGCGCAGGCGCATGACCGACACTCCGTTGGGCGTTTCCTCGACGAGAATGTCCGGAACGATGCCCTTGGCCTGGATCGAGCGCCCGGACGGGGTGAAGTAGCGGGCCGTGGTGAGCTTGATCGCCGTGCTTCCGGGCAGCGGAATGATCGTTTGCACGGAGCCCTTGCCGAAGCTGGTGGTGCCCATGATTACCGCGCGCTTGTGATCCTGCAGGGCGCCGGCGACGATTTCGGAGGCCGAGGCGGAACCGCCGTTGATCAGCACGACCATCGGCACTTTCAGCGTCTCGACCGGAATGCCGCGGATGAAATCTTTCTTGTCGCCGCGCAGATAATCTTCGGGATTCACGTAGTATTGGTGCTTGGCGTCGGGCACGCGACCGTCGGTGGAGGTAACCAGCGTTCCATACGGCAAAAAGGCGGCGGAGACGCCGATCGCCGAATTGAGCAGCCCGCCGGGATCGTTGCGCAGATCGAGGACCAGTCCCTTGAGCGAACCGGGTTTGTAGAGGTCGTTCAGGTGCTTGACCACGGAAGGCGCCGTGTTTTCCTGGAAGGAAGTGATGCGCAGATAACCGTAGTGCTCGTCGACGAGCTTGGATTTGACGCTCTGCACCTTGATGATTTCGCGCGTCAATGTGATCTCGATGGGCTGCGCCTCGCCCTTGCGCAGGATGGACAGCTTGATCTGCGTCTTGGGCTTGCCGCGCATGCGCTTGACCGCGTCGTTCAGGGTCATGCCCTTGACCAGCTTGTCGTCGAGCTTGAAGATCAGGTCGCCCGCCTTGACGCCCGCCTTGTCGGCGGGGGTGTCCTCGATCGGGGAAATGACCTTGACCAGGCCGTCCTCCATGCCGACTTCGATCCCCAGTCCGCCGAATTCGCCCTGGGTGGTCGTTTGCAGATCCTTGAAGGCTTCGGCATCCAGGTAGGACGAATGCGGGTCGAGGTTGGAAAGCATGCCGCTGATGGCATGGGTAATCAGCTTTTTGTCCTCGACCGGCTCGACATAACCGCGCTTGATGGCATTGAATATTTCGGCGAAGGTGCGCAGTTCTTCGACAGGAAGACTGACCCGGGCTTCCTTTTCGGCCATCGCCGAGAATTGCAGGCTGATCAGGATGCCGCCCGCCAGCCCCGCGCAAACCAGACCCGCTTGTTTCAATTTGCCCATCGAATACACTCCAGAAAATTGCCCATGTCACTTGAGGCTGACCCATTTCATCGGATCGACCGGCCGCCCCTGATGACGCAGCTCAAAGTATAAACCCGATTCCGGGTTGCCACCGCTGTTCCCGGCGGTGGCAATCGAATCGCCGCCGCGCACGGCGTCGCCCACCTGCTTGAGCATCGCGTCGTTGTAGGCGTAGATCGACAGGTAGCTGTCACCGTGATCGACGATCATCAGGTTGCCGAAACCGCGCATCCAGTCGGCGAACACCACGCTGCCGCCGGCGATGGCCTTGATGTCGCTGCCCTGCGCCGCGCGGATGAACAGCCCTTTCCACGTGCTGCCTTCCTGGCGCGCGCCGCCGTAGCGGTTGGTGACCGTGCCGCGCACCGGCAGGCGCAGGCTGCCTTTCAAGGCGGCGAAATTGCCGCTTGGCGAGGCTTCCGGCGTATGCTCATTGACCCTGCCGGACGCGCTTTCCGGGGCCGGCGGACGTGTTCCGGGAGCCGCCTTCGCCGCGCGTTCCCTGCGCGCCGCGGTCTGCGCGGCGATGATCCGCTCCAGCCGGGCGATCAGTCGCGCCAGCGCCTTCTCGTCGCGTTGCAGACCGCCGATCTCCTTGCGCTGCTGCGAAATCTTCGACGAAATCCTGGCCAGCATCTCCTTGCGCTGCTCGCGCTGGACGACGAGCCGGGCGTGCTGTTCCTTTTGCCGGGCTTCGATCGAAGACAGCTCCTCGGCGCGTTCGCGCATGTTTTCGGACAGCGCCCGCTTCTTTTCGAGAAGCGCGCGCGTCTCGTTTTGCAACTGCTGACGGGCGTGTCCAATGACGGCGAGGTAGTAGAGGTCGCGCGTCATCTGGTTGGGATCCTCGCCGTTGAGCAGCAGACGCAAGGCGTCGGGATGCCCCTGCAAGTAACGGCGATAGACCAGGCTTTCCATCTGCGCTTGCAATTCGTCCAGGCGTTCGGTCAATTCCCGCGCCTGTTTGCCAAGATCCTTCAGCGTCGTCTGCAAGCGGTTTTTCTGTCCGGAAAGCGCGTGCAGTTCCCGTTGCGTCGTCGAAATTTCGCGCTCGACATCCTTCACCTGGTCGGCCGCGGTGGCGCGCTGGCCCTCGGCGGCCGCCATTTCCTTGCGCAGGGATTCGATCTGGGCGCGCAGCTCCATGAGATCGCCCCTCTTTTCCGAAACCTCGGCGCGGGTCGGCGAGGCGGGGGCCGCTTCCCCGGAAAGGGCGGGCCACGTTGCCGCCAGGACGGCGCCCGCCAGAACGAGGCCCGGAACGATCCGGCGAAAAGCCGGGGATAGTCCAGCCGCCGGGCGTTTCACGCGCGCAAATATCACCGCCATCCGTAATTCCGTTCTCTGATAGGCCGTTCTCGAAATCGGAATTATTCTATAATGCCACCTTTGACTTGACGAGGGGCAGCGGCGGGCGGTGGCGGAGTCCGTCGCGCGAAAACCTTGTCCCCGCTTATGTGGAGCGTCGCTTGGAATTCATTCGGCAAAACATCCTTCTCATTTTTCTCGCGCTGGGCAGCGGTCTTGCCTGGCTCGTCCTCACCATGCGCGGCGCCGGCGGAAGAACCGGCCTGACGCCGACGCAGGCCACCTTGCTGATCAACCGGGAGAACGCGCAGGTCATCGACCTGCGCGGCTCCGAGGACTACGCCGGCGGCCACCTTCCCGAGTCGCGCAACATTCCGCTGGAACAACTCGAAGCGCGCGCGGGGGACCTCGACAAACTGAAAGACACGCAGTTGATCCTCGTTTGCCAGAACGGGACACGCTCGGCCAATGCCTGCAGACAGCTCGAAAAACTGGGCTTTGGCCGAGTCAACAACCTTGCCGGCGGCATTTCCGGCTGGCGCGCGGCGGGCCTTCCCGTGCGCAAGGGGACGAAAAAATGAGTTCCGCCCCGCGTGTCGTCATGTATTCGACGGCGATTTGTCCCTATTGCCTGCGCGCCGAGCGTCTATTGCACAACCGGGGCGTGGCCGGGATCGAGAAGATACGGGTCGACCTCGATCCGCGGCGGCGCGCCGAGATGATGGAAAAAACGTCGCGCCGGACGGTGCCGCAAATCTTTATCGGCGACACCTACGTCGGCGGATGCGACGAACTGGTCGCGCTCGATCAGGCGGGCAAGCTGCTGCCGCTGCTTTCCGGCGAAACGGGCTGAGTCGTCGCGCGGCCCATTCATTCCGATTCATCCGCAACCTCGTCAAGAAGAAAGAAGACAACCATCATGACCGAACAAGAAACCCCCTCGTTTGCCATCGAAAAACTCTACGTCAAGGATCTCTCGCTGGAAGTGCCCAACGCGCCGGCTGTCTTCCTGGAACAAAAAGCGCCGGAAGTCAGCTTGCAGTTGCAGACAGGCGCCGTGAAAGTCGGCGACGAGGTTTTTGAAGTCACGCTGACCGTCACGGTGACGGCCAAGATCGAAGAGAAAACCGTGTTTCTGGTGGAAGCCGGCCAGTCGGGACTCTTCCGCATTCGCAACGTGCCGGAAGAAAGTCTCGAACCGCTGCTGGCCATCGCCTGCCCGAACATCCTGTTCCCGTACGCGCGCGAAACCATTTCCGAATCGGTCATCCGCGCCGGTTTCGCGCCGGTCATCCTGCAACCGGTCAACTTCGAGGCCATGTACATGGCGCGCGACCAGGAAGAATCGCGGGACAACACGGCCAAGGCCTGAAAAAACGCTTGATTCCGACGAGCGCGGTAAAAAGCATTCATCGGCATGGGGAAAGGCGATTCCGTGTCTTTCAAGGCTTTCGCCCGGAATACCGGCCTTTCTCCGCGCTTCGCTTCCGAATCCTCGCCGCGCCCGTCGCGCCATTGTGATGGATAACTGAACAAGGAGTATTGCCGTGCCAAGACTGGTGAATATTGCGCTGCTGGCGCTGCTTGCCGTCCTATCCCTGCCGGCGCGGTCCATCGACTACCGGACGGTGGAAGCGGCGACCGTGCTCTACGACACGCCGAATCTGAAGGGCGCCAAACTCTTCGTCATCCGGCGCGACACGCCGGTGGAGGTGGTGGTCCCGCAGGGGAGCTGGGTCAAGGTGCGCGACGCCGAGGGCAGCCTGGCCTGGATCGAGAAAAAGGCGCTGGCCGACCGCCGCACGATCATCGTCAAGGCCGAGTTGGCGGCCATCCTGCAAAAACCCGAGGAAGGCGCGCCGCTGTCCTTCGAAGCCGAGCGGAACGTTTCGCTGAACTACCTTGAAACCTCGCCCGGCGGCTGGATCAAGGTGCGCCATCGCGACGGGCAGGAAGGTTTCGTGCGCGCGAGCCAGGTCTGGGGATTCTGACTTCGCGCGCCCTCGCGCCGGATTCCGTATCTTGAAGCTGACCGTCATTGGCGCCGGCGCGTGGGGCACCGCGCTGGCCATCGTCTTGAGTTCCCGGCACGAAGTCGCCCTGTGGGCGCGGGACGCCGAACTCGTCCGGGACATGCGGATGACGCGCGAAAACCGGCGCTTCCTGCCGGGAATCGCCCTGCCCGCGCCGGTGCGGATCGTGACCGATCTTGCCGCCGCCGCCCCCGCCGCCGGGCTGCTCATCGTCGCCACGCCGCTGGCCGGCCTGCGCGGCATCCTGCGGCAACTGCGCGACGTCGCCTCGGCCGTACCGCTGATCTGGGTATGCAAAGGATTCGAGCCGGGCAGCGGCCAACTGCCGCACCAGGTGGCGGACGAGGAACTTGGCGGCGGAACCGCCCGCGGCGCGCTGACCGGCCCCAGTTTCGCCGAGGAAGTCGCCCGGGGCCTCCCGGCCGCGATTACCCTGGCCTCGCGCGATGGCCTCTTCGCCCGCCGCGTCGCGGCCGAACTGCACGGCGGACGTTTGCGCATCTACGCCAACGACGACCTGATCGGCGCCGAAACAGCGGGCGGCGCGAAAAATATCCTGGCCATCGCGGCCGGCATCAGCGACGGCCTGGGTTTCGGCCACAACGCCCGCGCCGCCCTGGTGACCAGGGGCCTGGCGGAAATCACCCGCCTCGGCGTGGCGCTCGGCGGCCGGCCCGGCACCTTCATGGGCCTGGCCGGCATGGGCGACCTGCTCCTGACCTGCACCGGCGACCTCTCGCGCAACCGCCGCGTCGGGCTGGCGCTGGCCGCCGGCAAAACCTTGCCGCGCATCCTCGCCGAACTCGGTCATGTCGCCGAAGGCGTCGGCACCGCGCGCGAAGTCGCCGCGCTGGCGCAACGCCTGTCCATCGACATGCCGATCACGCAAGCCGTCGACGCCATCCTGCATCGCGGCGAATCGGCCTTCGACGCGGTGGAAAAACTGCTGGGACGCGAATCGAAAGCCGAGAGCGTGTGAATTGTTCAGAGGACTGAGGACAGAAGACCGAAGACAGTAGTATTTGCGGCGCGAAGCGCCGGTAACTGACTGTCCTCTGTCCTCTGTCCTCTGGAATCCCTCAATGCGCCCTGGCGCGCCGTGCTCCTGTATAAAACCATCGAGGAATGGAAACACAAGAAAACCGGTGGCATCCGATTCGTGCCGGTTCATGATCTGGCGGATATTGACAGTCAGCCGACGGCGGGCGCTGGTTTGCCGGAGTGGTGGATTGGTTTTATACTGCCCGAATGCTTTTTTATCCGGAGTGTCATGAAACTGAATTTCTTTTCAATGCGACCGGATCATCCCCTCATGAAACTGAATTTCTTTTCGACGCGACCGAATCATCCTCTTGGAGATGTCAAGGAATTCAAGCGTGTGCTGGCCAGTTTGCCGCAGGATGCGTTCAAGGCGGTCGACGAAATCTATAGTTGGTTCGATTCCTTGCGGCAAGCCGAGGATTTCCGCCTGGACCAGCTTTATGAAGTGATCAGCGGTCTCGACAAGGCGGCCCAGCCGCATCTGAAGCGTTTGACGCGGCATTATCTGGGAACGCCGCGCCTGTCGAAAAACGAGGAGCGGCGGCTGTGGGCGATGTGCTTCAATTACTGGGGCGAAGTTTCCTGGATATACGCCTCCTGCATCGAACGTTTCAACAAGAATCCGAAAGACAAGGGGGCCGGCACGTTCAAGGGCGACCTTCCAGTGGCCGCGACGCGGCTCATGGCGGCGCGCTCGAACCAGCTCAAATGGATCGATTACCGCTATGGAGTGATCGGCGAGGATTTGTGGCACGGTATCGGGCTCCCTTATCTCGCGGCGGAGGCGGGCGGGTATGCGCAAAAACCGGTGCAGATCTATCCCGGCGCCCAGGTCACCACCAGCGTGACCCTGCAATACGAGCAGGCGCTGATTCGAGAGTCGTCGTCGGTCGGCATGCTGTTGCCGCTCGAAATCGAAATGGCGGATCGGCTCATCGCGTATTTTTTGCCGGCTTTCGGCTTTGGCGCGGAACGTTCGCCCGGAAGCACGTACTGGATCGACGC
>JAISNE010000147.1 GCA_031276375.1 Accumulibacter sp. | reverse complement strand
CGCTTTCTTTTCCACTTTTTGAACAGGAGCGGGTGTTTCTTTCTTTTCCGGTTCCGCCGCTCCCCATGCCAGTCCCGTCGAAAGCGCGAATACCACCAAAGCCGTCATGAATTTCATTTTTTTCTCCTTGAAAACAGCATTTATCGGATTTCGACTATGACGCAATTCAGACCTTGCCGTCAAGAATCGCCTGCCGCCGCCGCGCCGATCCGGGCACGGCTTTTCACTCCGCCGAATGAACGGTTCAGTTTCGTCCGGAAGCGGCCAGCAGGACTCCGGCGCCGATGAAGATGCCGCCGAAGAAGCGGTTCTGCGCCTTCATCGCGCGCGGGTCGCGCAGCCAGCGGCGCAGCCGCGCGGCCAGCAGGGCGTAGCCGGACATCACGATGACGTCGACGCTGCACATGGTCGCGCCGATGATGACGAATTGCGGCCATTGCGGCCGCGCCGGGTCGATGAATTGCGGCGTCAGCGCGGCCATGAAGACGATGGCCTTGGGGTTGGTCAGGTTGACCAGCAGCCCTTGCATGAACAGTCCTTCCGGCGCGAGGTCCGCGCCGTCGCCGTCGAGCGTTCGCGCGGGGGCGCGCCATTTCTGGACGCCGAGCCAGATCAGGTAGCCCGCGCCGAGGAATTTCATCAGGTTGAAGGCGATCGTCGAGGCCGACAGCAGGGCGCCGAGTCCGGCGGCGACGATGGTCAACTGGATGAGCAGCGCGCCCTGCAGGCCGCCGATGGCGCGCAGGGCGACCCGGTAGCCGTGGCGCAGGCCGACGCTCATGCTGGTGGCGGCGCCGGGGCCGGGGGAAATGGCGATCAGGGTGGAGGCCAGCAGGAAGGCCAGCCAGGTGGCCAGGGTCATGATTTCAGCGCCGTTTGAGCTGGCCAACGTCGCGCACCGCGCCCTTGGCCGCCGAGGTGGCCATCATCGAGTAGGCTCGCAGCGAGGCCGAAACGAGGCGCTGGCGCGGCGTGGCCGGCTGCCATGCCTGTTCGCCCCTGGCCTCCATCGCCGCGCGCCGCCGTTCGAGTTCGGTTTCCGGGACGGCGAGATGGATGCGCCGCCGGGGAATGTCGATCTCGATCGTGTCGCCGTTCTCGACCAGCCCGATCAGCCCGCCTTCGGCGGCTTCCGGCGAGACGTGGCCGATCGAGAGGCCCGACGAGCCGCCCGAGAAGCGTCCGTCGGTGACCAGCGCGCAGACCTTGCCGAGGTGTTTCGATTTCAGGTACGAGGTCGGGTAGAGCATTTCCTGCATGCCCGGCCCGCCCTTGGGGCCTTCGTAGCGGATCAGCACGATTTCGCCCGGCTGGACCTGGCCGCCGAGGATGCCCTGCACGGCGGCGTCCTGGCTTTCGAAGACGCGCGCGCCGCCGGAGAAGGTCCACAGGCTTTCGTCGACGCCCGCGGTCTTGACGATGCAGCCGTCCTCGGCGAGATTGCCGTGGAGCACGGCGAGTCCGCCGTCCTGGGAATAGGCGTGCGCCCGGTCGCGGATACAGCCGCGCGCGCGGTCGAGGTCCAGTTCCGGATAGCGCGCTTCCTGGGAAAACGCGCTCTGGCTGGGCGCTTCGCCCGGCGCGGCCTTGAAGAATTCATAGACATCGAGGTGGCGCGCGCCGTGCATGACATCCCAGATGTCCAGCGCCTCGCCGAGGGTCTTGGTGTGCACGGTCGGCACGCCGCGATGGATCAGCCCGCAGCGGTCCAGTTCGCCGAGAATGCCGAAGACGCCGCCGGCCCGATGCACGTCTTCGACGTGGTACTTGTCGGTGGCGGGCGCCACCTTGCACAGGCACGGCACCTGGCGCGAAATCCGGTCGATGTCGGTCATGCCGAAGTCGACGCGGGCCTCTTGCGCGATGGCCATCAGATGCAGCACGGTGTTGGTCGACCCGCCCATGGCGACATCGAGCGACATGGCGTTCTCGAACGCCTCGAAGGTGGCGATGCCGCGCGGCAGGATCGATGCGTCGTCCTGCTCGTAGTAGCGCCGGCAGAGTTCGACGATCCGCCGGCCGGCGGTGAGGAACAGGTTCCGGCGGTCGGCGTGCGTGGCGATCAGCGTGCCGTTGCCCGGCAGCGCCAGGCCGAGCGCCTCGGCCAGGCAGTTCATCGAATTGGCGGTGAACATGCCGGAACACGAGCCGCAGGTGGGGCAGGCGGAACGTTCGAAGGCTTCGACGTCGGCGTCCGGAACGGTATCGTCGGCGGCCTTTATCATCGCGTCGATGAGATCGAGATGGATCGTTTTGCCGCCGATCACCGCCTTGCCGGCTTCCATCGGCCCGCCGGAAACGAAAATGGCCGGGATGTCGAGGCGCATCGCGGCCATCAGCATGCCCGGAGTGATCTTGTCGCAGTTGGAGATGCACACCATGGCGTCGGCGCAATGGGCGTTGACCATGTACTCGACGGAATCGGCGATCAGGTCGCGCGAGGGCAGCGAATAAAGCATGCCGTCGTGCCCCATGGCGATGCCGTCGTCGATGGCGATGGTGTTGAACTCCCGGGCGATTCCGCCGGCCGCTTCGATGGCGCCGGCCACCAGTTGGCCGAGATCCTTGAGGTGCACGTGGCCGGGCACGAATTGCGTGAAGGAATTGACCACGGCAACGATCGGTTTGCCGAAATCGCCGTCCTTCATCCCGGTGGCGCGCCACAGGGAACGGGCGCCGGCCATGTTGCGGCCGTGGGTGGACGTGCGGGAGCGATAGGCGGGCATGGCGGTTCTCCGGAACAAAAATGCGCCGAAAATGGCGCGCGGGTCGAGGCGATATAATCTGGATTTTAGCCGAAAGAAGCGGATTTCATGCTGATTTATCCGAAGATCGACCCGGTGGCGCTGGAAATCGGCCCGCTGGCGGTGCGCTGGTACGGGCTGATGTATCTTCTGGCCTTCTCGCAGGCGTGGTGGCTCGGGCGCCGGCGCATCCGGACGCAGCCGTGGCTGGCCGGCGCCGGCTGGACGACGGATGAACTCGAGGACCTTCTTTTTTACGGCGTCATCGGGGTGATCGTCGGCGCGCGGCTGGGCGAGGCCGTGTTCTACCAGCCGGCCTACTACCTGCGCCAGCCGCTGGAAATCCTCGCCGTCTGGCACGGCGGCATGTCCTTTCACGGCGGCTTTCTCGGCGTGCTGCTGGCGATGACGCTGTATGCGCGCAAAACGGGGTGGCGCTGGTTCGAGGTCACCGACTTCATCGCGCCGCTGGTGCCGCTCGGCCTGGCCGCCGGGCGCGTCGGCAACTTCATCAACGGCGAACTGTGGGGGCGCGCGGCCGATCCGTCGCTGCCGTGGGCGATGATTTTCCCGCATGTCGACCGGCTGCCCCGGCACCCCTCGCCGCTCTACCAGGCCGCGCTGGAAGGCGTGGCGCTGTTCGTCCTGCTTTGGCTGTTTGCGCGCAAGGAGCGGCCCCGCGGCGCGGTGTCGGGCGTTTTCTGCGCGGGCTACGGCGTGTTCCGCTTCGCCGCCGAGTATTTCCGCGCCCCCGACGCGGGCATCTTCGGCCGGTCCGAAGTCGTCAGCATGGGGCAATGGCTGTCATTGCCGATGATCGCGATCGGCCTCGTCATCCTCGTCCGGGCCTATCGGGGGGCCGCGGCCCAGGGCGCGGCGGCGGCATCGCCGCGAACCGGCGCCGGTTCCTGAGCGCGCTTCATTCCCGCGCATCGCGCCGCAGGGGCGGCCGCTTGCCGACGCGGATTTGCAGCGAGACGGGGCGGGTCTGGCGCCGGAAGGTGAAGGCGACCGTTTCGCCCGGCACCAGCGCGGCGATCAGGTTCAACATGGCCTGCGCGTCCTTGACCGGTTGATCGGCCACCGCCAGCAGCACATCGCCGGGCTTGATGCCGCCCTTGTCCGCCGGGCTGCCGCGCTGCACGCCGGCGATCAGCGCCCCGTCCGTGTCCGGCAGGCCGAACGATTCGGCGAGTTCCTCGGTGATTTCCTGGACCTCGACGCCGATCCAGCCGCGCACCACCGAACCGTTGCGGATGATCTGCTCCATGATGCTGCGGGCGGTCGACACCGGGATGGCGAAACCGATGCCCAGCGAGCCGCCCGAGCGCGAATAGATGGCCGTGTTGATACCGATCAGTTGGCCGTGGACATCGACCAGGGCGCCGCCCGAATTGCCGGGATTGATCGCCGCGTCGGTCTGGATGAAGTTCTCGAAGGTGTTGATGCCCAGATGCGAACGGCCCAGCGCCGAAACGATGCCCATCGTCACCGTTTGCCCGACGCCGAAGGGATTGCCGATCGCCAGCGCGATGTCGCCGACGACGACATCGTCCATTTGCCCCAGCGCGATGGCCGGGAAAACCTCCGTCCCGTCCTTGCCCGGCAGCAGCTTGAGCACCGCCAGATCGGTCTCGGGATCGCCGCCGACGGGCTGCGCCTTGTGCGTCCGGCCGTTGTCGAGCGCGATCTCGATCTGGTCGGCGCCCTCGATGACATGGTAATTGGTCAGGACGTAGCCGTCCGCGCTGACGATGACCCCGGAACCCAGACCCGACTTGCGCGGCTGATCGATCTCCGGCTCGTCGCCGAAAAAGTACCGGAAGAGCGGATCGCCGGCCAGCGGATGGCGCGGCGCGCGTATTTTTTGCGAGGTGAAGATATGCACGACGGACGGCAAGGCCACCTTGGCCGCCTCGCGGAAGGACTGCCTCGCGGACGGCGCGTCGGGTCGCGGCGGTTCGCCGGCGGCGGCCAGCGGCGCGGCGGGAGAAGATGGCACCGCGGACGGCACCGCGGACGACACTTCGGACGGCGCGGACGGCGCGGACGGCGGCCGGTCGGCGGCCTCCGGCGCCGGCGCCTCCGCATCGGAGCGGAAGGCCAGAATCCCGGACAAGGTGTCCGGCCATTCGGGCTTGAACGTGCCGGTCACCAGGGAAACGGCCAGAACGATGGTGACGGTTTGTGCGAAAATCAGCCAGAGTTTACGCATGGATGGCGGTATCGGAAGGAACGGAATGAAGCGCGAAGAACTTGTACGGTATCTCGATCAATTGCTCGAATCGGCGCGATTCAGGGATTATTGCCCAAACGGCCTGCAAGTGGAAGGCGCCGGCGAAATCCGGCGGATCGTCGCCGGGGTGAGCGCCTGCCAGGCCCTGGTCGATGCCGCCGCCGAACGCGGCGCCGACGCGCTGCTGGCGCACCACGGCTGGTTCTGGCGCGGCGAGGACGGGCGGGTGACCGGCTTCCGCAGGACGCGCCTGCAAACCCTGCTGGCGAAGGACATCAACCTCATCGCCTACCATCTGCCGCTCGACGCGCACCCGGAACTCGGCAACAACGCCCGCCTGGCGGCCCTCCTGGACTGGCGGGCGGA
>JAISNE010000123.1 GCA_031276375.1 Accumulibacter sp. | reverse complement strand
AGGCGGCGGTCGGCGGCGATCAACAGACCGATCGCCAGTTCGGCCACCGCGTCGGTGTTCTTGCCCGGACAGTTGGCGACATAGACGCCCTTTTCGCTGGCTTTCTTGATGTCGATGGTATTGACTCCGGCGCCGGCGCGGACGATCAGCGACAGCGAGCTGCCCGCTTCGATGCTGGCGCCGGTGACCCGCTTGGAACGGACGACGAGGATTTCCACGCCGCTCATCGCCGAGGGCAGCGCCTCGGCGGACAGGTCGGGCGCGAACGCGACATCGCAACCTTGCGCTTCGAGATCGGCGAGCATCTTTGCCGAAACCTTGTCGGCAATCAATATTTTCATGGAGGCTCCTTTGTGATTTTGCAAGTAACGATTCGGACGGGGCAAAACCGGGATGAAACCGGCGCGGCCGTTCTCACAGCTTAGAGCATTTTGCTATCAAAAATAACCATAACTTTTAAACCAACCTTCCGCGTCGCTCGCGGTAACCAAGGAAAGAAAATACCGGCAGATATCCTCAATGGCAAAATACTCCGATGCGGCCCGGCGATATTTCAAAGGACGGAAAACCAAAGGACGCTCCAGTCACCGGCGCTCCGCGCCCGCCTGCTTTGCCATCCCCGCCGCCGGATGTTACCATCCGCCCCGAAAATGACGGAAGGGAAACTCGTCGGAAACATACCTATAACGGCGGCGGCATGATTGCCCGCCAAGAGGAAAGTACCGGGAAAGAAAATGAACGCGCCAAGGGCAAAACAAGGGACGATCCGTGACACGATTCTTCCCTTCCCCGGCGCGTTGCCGGGCGGCCGCGTCCGGGCATGGATCCCGCGCATCCGGGTCCCGCGCATCGTCGCCGCCGCCGTCCGTTTGCCGATCGTCGATCCGGTTTTTCTCTTTCCATGTTTTTTGATGGGCGGCCAAGGCCCGGTTCCGCCGCCTGGATGGCCCGATAAGGTAAAGGACGCATGGGAAATTCCCGCAAATTGATCATGCTGGTGGACGACAACCGCACCAATCTTTTGACCGGAAAAACGGTGCTGTCGGAATGCTATACGGTGCTGACGGCTTCCTCCGCCGCGAAAATGTTCGAAACGCTGGAATGGAGCAGGCCGGAACTGATCCTTCTGGATATCGACATGCCCGAAATGAACGGTTTCGAGGCCATCAGAATCCTCAAGGAACGCCCGGGAACGCGCGATATTTCCGTCATATTCCTGACCGCCAGGGACGATAGCGACGACGAACTGGAAGGTTTGCAACTGGGCGCGGTCGATTACATCACCAAACCGTTTTCGCCGCCGCTCCTGCGTAAACGCGTCGAGTTGCACTTGCTCATGGAAGAGCAGAAACGCGCGCTCCAGGAATACAACGACAACCTCCAGAACATGGTGGAGGCGAAAACCCGAACCATCCTCAAGCTCCAGAACAAAATCCTGACGGCCATGGCGGAAATGGTCGAAGGCCGCGACAACGTCACCGGGAGCCACATCGCGAACACGCAACGCTACCTGGGGATTCTCCTGTCCGCCGTGATCGACGCGGGGCTCTGGAAGGAACAGACTTCCGAGTGGGATATCGAGCTGCTGCTTCAATCTTCCCAGTTGCACGATGTCGGCAAGATCGCCATCCGGGACAGCATCCTCAAGAAACCCGGAAAACTGAGCCGCGAAGAGTTCGAGGAAATGAAACAGCACGTGGTTTTCGGCGTGGGCTTCATCGAACGCCTGGAAGACGGCGAGGAAGACAGCCGCTTCTTGCAGTACGCCAAGATTTTTGCCGCGTTCCACCACGAGAAATGGGACGGCTCCGGCTATCCCCACGGTCTTTCCGGCGAGGATATCCCGTTGCTCGGACGCATGATGGCCATCGTCGACGTGTACGACGCGCTGACTTCCCGACGCCCCTACACAAGGGCCTTCAGCCACGAGGAAGCCGCCCGGATCATCGTGAAAGGCAAGGGGACGCATTTCGATCCGACGCTGGTCGACTTGTTCGAACCGCTGGCCGGGATGTTCCGGCAGTCGTCGCAACCCGCGCCGTAGCCGGCCTCCGCGTCATTCATGGACATCGATCGAAAGCAGGAACGGTTATGGATAAGCACAAGCAGTTACTGGACGCCATTTTGGACGCCTCGCTGGACGGCGTGCTTGCCCTGACGGGGTCGATCGAAAAACCGTATGCCACCGCCGTCTATTCTTCGTTGTTTCCGGGCTGGGAAAAATTGCGCTACAACGAGCCGCTCGAAGTCGTCCGCGATTTTTACCGGCAATATCTCGACGACGACAATGTCGATATGCTCCTCGACCTCGTTGCCGAAGTCCGCCGGACGCGGGAACGCCACGAAGGGAAAGTGCGTCTGCTCGACGGGCGTGTTCTGCAGATCATCGGCAAAGTCATCAAACCCAGGGACGGCAGTGAAACCGAGGTATGGACCCACCGCGACATTACCGAACAATGCCAACAGGACGAACAGTTGCAATTGCGTCTCCAGCTCATCACGGCGGTTCTCGATGCCTCCGGCGACGCCATTTTCGCGGTCGTGGAAGGGATGGAAAAACCCTTGGCCAACGCCAAGTATTTTTCACTCTTTCCGGGATGGGACAAAGACCTGCGCTACGGCCAGCCGCTCAAGGAAGTCGAGGACTTCTTCGCCCGCTATCTCGTCGACTGGAAAGTCCACGTCGGTCTGGTCGACAGGGTCCGGCGGACCAGGCAATATCAACAGGCCATCATTCACCACAAGGATGGCCGGATCATCGACATGTCCGGCAAGATGGTGCATGCCGAGTTCATCCAGCGCGGCGCGCTGGAAATCTACACGCTCAGGGACATTACCGAGGAAGTCCGCGGCCGGCAAAAATTGCTGGCCATGCAGATGACCGTGGCCAACCTGTCCGCGCCGGTCGTCTGGCTGGACGTCACGGGAAAGATCACCTACGTCAATCGGGCGGCGTGCGCCGCCCTCGGCTACGACGGACCGGAGGAAATGGTCGGCGAAGACCTTTTGGCGCTTTTGTGGAACACGGCGTATGGCGACGGCATTCCCGGAACCTGGAGCGCGACGCTCGCGGCGCTGCGGAAAGATTCGCACACCCGCTTCGATCATACGTCCATCGCCAGGAAAGACGGCACGCGCCTGCCGTGCACGATACTGATCGATTATATCGACCAGGGCAGCGAACCTTTTCTGGCGGTGTGCTTCCACGATCTGTCCGAACAGATCCAGCGGATGGAGGCGGAACGGGCAACGGAAGCAAAATCGGGCTTCCTGGCCCGCATGAGCCATGAAATCCGCACGCCGATGAACGCGATCATCGGTTTGAGCGAACTGGCGCAGCGGGAATACGGCAAACCCAAGGCGCTGGAGTACATCACCGGCATCAAGAGCGCCGGAGCGAGTCTGCTGGCCATCATCAACGACATTCTGGATTTCTCCAAGATCGAATCCGGCAAGCTGCCGATTCATTCCGCTCTTTACGATACCGGCTCGCTGCTGAACGACGTGCTGACCATCATCCGCGTCCGGATGGCGGAAACGCCGCTCGAACTGATCCTGGAGACATCTCCCGGCATCCCCGGCGCGATGATCGGCGACGCGGGCCGCATCAAACAGGTCTTGCTCAACCTTCTCAGCAATGCCGTGAAGTACACCCACGAAGGATTCATCAAGTTCTCCGTTTTCTGCGAGCCCGCGGGCGAAGACGTGATCGCGCTGACCTTCGTCGTGCGGGACAGCGGCATCGGCATCCGGCCGGAGGACATGCCGAAGCTGTTCGGAGAATTCGCGCGCATCGACGAAAAACGCAACAGCCGGGTCGAGGGCACGGGCCTCGGTCTGGCCATAGCCCGCAACCTGTGCCGGATGATGGGCGGCGACATCACGGTCGCCAGCGAATACGGCAAGGGTTCCACCTTTACCGCCACCCTGACGCAGACGGTCAGCGACTGGAAGCCGATGGGCAACATGACGGACATGCCGGCAAGACGCGCCGAGGCGCAGCGCGTCACCTTCATCGCGCCGGACACCGATGTGCTGATCGTCGACGATTTCCCCAGCAATCTGCTGGTGGCCGAAGGCTTGCTCGTGCCCTACAAGATGCGCGTGTTCACCTGCATGAACGGCCGCGAAGCGGTGGAACTGGTGCGGGAGCGCCCCTTCGATCTCGTGCTGATGGATCACATGATGCCGGAGATGGACGGCGTGGAAGCGACTCACGCCATCCGGGCCATGCGCGAGGAAAGAGGCCGGACGATGCCCATCGTCGCGCTGACCGCCAACGCCGTATCCGGCATGAAGGAAATGTTCCTGGAAAATGGCTTCAACGATTTTCTTTCCAAGCCCATCGACGTGCCCAAGCTCGACGCGGTGCTGAAAAAATGGAT
>JAISNE010000099.1 GCA_031276375.1 Accumulibacter sp. | reverse complement strand
CGATCCCGAATTCCCGGATCAAGGCGATCGTTCTGGCGGTCGCTCCACGGTGCGTCCGGGAAAATTCCAGCGCCGCCTGGCGCATCGCCGCCAGCGCGGCGCGATCCGCCAGCAGTTCCCGCGCCGTCCGGGCCGCGTCGCCGGCGTCGGCAACGCGCCGCGCCGCGCCGCAGGCCAGCGCGTCTTCGGTGGCCTGGGCGAAATTGTAGGTATGCGGCCCGGCCAGTACCGGGCAGCCGCAGGCGGCGGCCTCGATCAGATTCTGGCCGCCGAAGGGCAGCAGCGTTCCGCCGATCAGGGCGATGTCGGCCGCCGTGAAATAGGCTGGCATCTCGCCCATGCTGTCGCCCAGCCACACGCGCGTTTCCGGCGCGGGAAGCCGTTCGGAGCTTCGCCGGCGGAAAGACAGGCCGCGTTCCTCGATCATCGCGGCCACTTCGCCGAAACGCTGCGGGTGGCGCGGAACCAGCAACAGCAGGCCATCGGACGGGCCGAGGCGGGCCAGGGCGTCGAGAATGAGCGCCTCCTCTCCTTCGCGGGTGCTGGCGGCCAGCCAGACCGGGCGCTTGCCGAGCGCCTGCCGCCAATCGGCGCCGAGTCGGAGTTTCTCCGGATCCGGCGTGACGTCGAATTTGAGGTTGCCCGTGACGCGCGTGTTCCACGCGCCGATGCTTTCCAGGCGCGCCGCGTCGGACGGGGTTTGCGCCGCCACCGCCGCGAGTTTTTGCACGGCGGGCCGAATCAGCGGCGGCAGCGGGAAACGCCGATAGCCGCGCTGCGATTTGGCCGACAGGCGGGCATTGACCAACAGCACCGGAAGGCCGCGCGCGCGCGCGGCGGTAATCAGGTTCGGCCAGATTTCCGTTTCCATCAGAAGCCCGGCGCGCGGCTTGAAATGGTCGAGGAAGCGCGCGCAGGCGTCGGGCAGGTCGTAGGGCAGGTAAGCCTGCGACAGGCGCGTTCCGTGCTTGCCGATGAGTTCGGCGCCGGCGGCGCGGCCGGTCGGCGTCATGTGCGTGAGCAGCAGCGAATGTTCCGGGTATTCCGCGAGCAGCGCCTCGATCAGCGGTTCGGCGGCGCGCGTTTCGCCGACCGAGACGGAATGCAGCCAGATCAACGGCGCCGGCGGCCGGCCGGGATAAAAACCGTAGCGTTCGCCGAGGTGGCGCAGGTAGCCGGGCTGCCGGCGCGCCCGCCAGGCTAGCCGGAGCCAGATGAGCGGCTGGGCGAGATAGAACAGCAGGGAATAGGCGAGGCGGATCATCGGCGCAATTCCTGGTCGATGGCGGTCATCACTTCCTCCGCGCCGGGAGCGCGCCCCGGCCCGCCGAGGTTGCGGCAATTGCGCGCGCCGTAAACGCCGGTCAGGGCCGGATCGGTCGCCACATAAAGGGCGATGGCCGGGACGCCGAGCGCCGCGGCCAGATGGACCAATCCGGTATCGACGCCGACGGCCAGTTCGGAGTGGCCGATCAGCGCGGCCAGTTCGCCCAGCGACAGCGGCGGCGCGACGACGGCGCCGCCGGCCGCCGCGGCGATGCGTTCGGCGCGCCCCCGTTCGCGGGCGCTGCCCCACGGCAACACGGACATCAGTCCGCGAACGGCGAGCTGCCGGACGACGGCAACCCAGCGATCCTCGTTCCAGAGCTTGCCGTCGCAACTGGTCGCCGTGAGCAACACGGCGCGGCGTCCTGCCGGCAGCCAGGGAAAATCCGGGGCGGGAGCGAGGATGCCGTAATCGAGCGGCAGGTTGACCGGGTAATCGAAAGCGGCGGCGCCCAGCCAGCGGTTGCGCTCAACGGCGTGGGCGTTGGGCGGAATGACGAAAGTCTTGTCGTAAAACCAGGAGGCCAGCGGCTCGCGCGCCGCCTCGGCGGCATAACCGTAGCACGGCCCCTTGGCGAAAAAGGTAATCAAGCCGCTTTTGATCAGCCCCTGCGTATCGAGAACCGCATCGTAGTCCCGGCGGCCGAGGTCTTGCCGGAACGCGCCGATTTCGCGCCACGTGGCGCCGCTGAACAAAGCCTTGCGCCAGCGGCGGATCGCCACCGGGATGACCTCGGCGACCGCCGGATGCAGACGCGGAATGTCGGCGAACGTTTCCTCGACGCACCAGTCGATGACGACGTCGGGAAACTGGCTTTTCAGGTCGCAGGCGACCGGGAGATTGTGGATGACGTCGCCCAGGGACGATGTTTTGACCAACAGAATGCGCATTGACGAGTAGAATAGCTCGCTCGTGGAAGGGCGCATTATACGCCGCCCTTTCCGGTGTTTTTTTTGCTCATCAGGACGATACTTACGCGCGGATTCATCATCGCATCATGCGTTTCTTCCCCCCCCCCCCCCAAAAAAATCCTGGCCATGGGCGTGACCGGCTTTTTCCAGTCATTGCCGCTTTGCCCCGCGGAAATTGCGCGCGGGAAACGCATTTCGACAAAAACGGGGTAAATACGATCCCCTCTTCGCTGTCCTGGATATCCGTTCGATGATGACCCGTTTATTGGTAAAACGCGCGCTGGTCCTGGCGCACGACTTCGTCGCCGTCGCGCTCTGCTGGCTGCTGGCTTACTGGCTGCGTTTCAACCTGCTCATTCCGGCGGGTTACCTGGAAAGCGCGTTGCGGACCCTGCCCCTGATTCTCGCCATCCACATGCCGGTCTTCTGGTTCTTCGGCCTGTATCGCGGCATCTGGCGCTACGCCAGCGTGATGGACATGCGCCGGATCATCATGGCCGTGGCGATTTCGGCGCTCATCATGACGGCGGCGATCTACATACTGCGCCTGGACTATATACCGCGCACGGTATGGATCCTCCATCCCGCCCTCCTGATTCTGGTCATGGGCGGCAGCCGATTCACCTACCGCGCCTGGCGCGACCGGACCTTGTATGGACGAGTGATGCTGTCCGGCGAACCGGTGCTGGTGCTGGGGTCGGACGACGCCGCCGCCCGTCTGCTCCGGGATCTGGCGCGCTCGCCGGACTGGTGCGTGGTCGGCCTGCTCAGCGCGGACACGCGGCGCATCGGCCAGGAACTGCACGGCGTGAAGATTCTCGGCCCGCAGGAGGACCTGGCGGCATGGGCGGCCAAGCTGTCGGTCAAACGGGCGATCGTGGCCATGCCCGAAGCGTCGCCGCGCCGGCGCCGCCACGCCATGGCGCTTGCCGTCCAGGCCGGATTGTCGGTAATGACCGTGCCCAGTCTGGCGGACATGCTTGCCGGCAAAGTGGCCGTCTCCAACGTTCGTCAGGTGCAACTGGAGGATCTGCTCGGGCGCGAGCCGGTGCAGCTCGACACCGCCGGCCTGCGCGCGTGGATCGATGGGCAGACCGTGCTGGTGACCGGAGCCGGCGGATCGATCGGTTCCGAACTGGCGCGCCAGCTCGCCGGCTTCAAGCCGCGCCTGCTGATCCTGCTGGACGTTTCCGAATATGCGCTGTACCAGGTGGAACAGGAATTCCAGAGAGCGTATCCGCGGGCCGCCTGCGCTTTCATCGTCGGCGACGTGAAGGACGCGGCCTGGCTCGACTGGATTTTTTCGCGGCATCGGCCGTCGGTGGTGTTCCACGCCGCCGCCTACAAGCACGTGCCCTTGATGGAAGGCGAAAATGCCTGGCAGGCGGTGCAGAACAACGTGGCCGGAACAAAGCGGCTGGCCGAGGCCGCGCGCCACCACGGAACCGGCAAGTTCGTCCTGATCTCCACCGACAAGGCGGTCAACCCGACGAGCGTCATGGGCGCCACCAAGCGTCTGGCCGAACGCGTGCTGGCGGCGATGCCGCGGCCGGGCGAAAACGGCGGAACCCGCTTCATCACCGTGCGTTTCGGCAATGTGCTGGGCAGCAACGGCTCGGTGATTCCCACCTTCCACGAACAGATCGCGCGCGGGGGGCCGGTGACCGTCACGCACCCGGAAATCATCCGCTATTTCATGCTCATTTCGGAAGCGGCGCAATTGGTGCTGCAAGCCGGACTGATGGGCCAGGGCGGCGAGATTTTCGCCCTCGAAATGGGTGAACCGGTGCGCATCGTCGATCTGGCGCGCGACATGATCCGCCTGTCCGGGTTTACCGAAGAAGATATCCAGATCAAATTCACCGGTTTGCGCCCAGGCGAAAAACTTTACGAGGAATTGCTGACCCACAGCGAACGGATGCTGCCCACGCCGCATCCCAAGCTGCGCGTGGCGCTGGCCGAGGAAGCGCCCGATGCCGAGTGGCAACGCGAATGCGAAAGCTGGATGCAGGAACCCGCGCCCGATACGAACAG
Source organism: Accumulibacter sp. (assembly GCA_031276375.1). Lineage (GTDB taxonomy): Bacteria > Pseudomonadota > Gammaproteobacteria > Burkholderiales > Rhodocyclaceae > Propionivibrio. The sequence continues at coordinate 654 of JAISNE010000099.1, read as the reverse complement.
CCATCTCAAACTGCGCCTGCGCCGATTCGTTCCCGAATACTCCCCGCAACTCGACTGATACCCGCCGCCCGCCCTTGAATCGGCGGCAAATGCGTCCCGCCGGAATCCCATGCCTTCCGTCGATGCGATGCATATAGACGACACTCGGATGACGGAAGAATGAATAATCCTGGTAGTCGGTCACGCTGGAAAGCAAGGACTCGATGGGCAGGTTTTCATACCAGGTTGCCGCCAAGCCATTGTGATACGAAAAAAACGACTGAATTTTCTGTCCTCTGTCTTCTGTCTTCTGTCTTTGACTGCCTACCAGGACAATAAACAGTCTATTTCGCCAGGGAGAAGAATAGGCCGTGAAAACAAGGCGATTTACATTTTCTTCCTGCCGAGTATTCTCCCGCGTTTCCCGTTTTCCGAAGGCATCTCTTCTCAATTCTTCTCAATTGTTTTTCCGGGTGAAGCGTTTTTTCCTGAAGGAAAATCCAGCTTCGATCAGCAGTACGGACAGCCGCGATTTGTGGATTGGCAAGGCGAGCGATTCGATGATTTCGTCGAGCGTCGCGTCCGGATTTCGAGTGACGAATTGCTTCACTTCCTCGAATTTTTCCTTCTTCAAAACGGGTTCCCGGCCAGGATAGGGCGTGGGCAGATAGCTTC
>JAISNE010000090.1 GCA_031276375.1 Accumulibacter sp. | reverse complement strand
TACCGCGTCTGCCTCGACGGGGCGCGTATCGAGATCGTCGCGCCGCACCCGCGCAGCGATGAATTCCTCGGCGATCCGACGCACGTGCGGCCGATCGGCAGCGACATGCTCAACATGTTCAGCCAGCGGCTCAACCGGGAATGCGCCAGGGATGGGGCGGCGAATACGCCGCTCGGCCTGATCCTTGGCGTCGATTTCGAGATCGAATCGGTGGTGCACACGCTCAATCCCGTCTGGCAGAACAAACTGTCGTCCGGCGAATCGAGCGAGGAGGAAATCGCCCAGGCGGCGCGTCTGTACAACAACGTGATTTTGCAGTCGACCATCGTCTGGCGCGCGCGCAAGCCGACCTGAGCCGGCGCGGCAAGAAAAGATGTCAAGGGAAACACACATGGCGGAAGAAACGGCCGACGAGGAATTCGAGCGGCTGATGGAGCACTCGCCCGGCGATTACCAGGCCTTGTGCCGGCTCGGCTTCGACCGGCAGCAGGCCGGACTTCTGGACGAAGCGCGGCGGTGCTACGAAGCGGCGCAAAAGAGCGCGCCGCCGTCGCCCGAACTGGCGCACAACCTCGGCATGGTGTATTGGCGGCTCGGCGATCCGAGGAAGGCGCGCGATTGCCTGGAGCGCGCCCTGGCGCTGCGCCCCGATGCCCTGCCCACGCTCGACGCCCTGGCGCGGATCCGCCAGGAAGGCGCCGACCTCGATGGCGCGATCTCCTGCTACGAGCGGGCGCTATCCATCGATCCGCATCATCATCGCGCCTTTGCCGGCATGGGTCAGGCCTTCGCCGAGGCCGGCTGGGAGGAGGACGCGATCCGTGCCTTCGAAACCGCACTGGCCATCGAACCCGATCAACTCGAAGCGAGCAACGGCCTGGGCATCCTGTACCTGCGGCAAGGACGCTTCGATCTGGCCAAGGCCCGCTTCGACCACGTCCTGGCCCGGTGCCCGGACGACACCGGCGTGCGGCGCAACCAGGCGATGCTGCTGGGCGCGCAGGGGCGCTTCGGCGAGGAGGAAGCCGTGTACCGGGAAATCCTGGCGCGCGACCCGCATGACGCCGAGGCGCATTTCGGCCTGGCCAGCGTGTTGCTGCTGACTGGCCGGCTGCCGGAGGGCTGGCGCGAGTACGAATGGCGCTTCGCCCCGCGACCGTCCGGCGAGGCCGTGCGCTCGCCGCCGGACGGATTGCCGCGCTGGTCGGGCGAAGCCGTGGCGCGCCAATCCTCCGGCCTGGTCATCTACGCCGAACAGGGCTTCGGCGACGCCATCCAGTTTTGCCGCTTCGCGCCGCTGGCGGCCGAACGCTTCGGCCGCGTCTGCCTGCACACGCGCCGCCCCCTGCTCGGGCTGTTCGAGCGCAGTTTCGGCGCGCTCTGCGAAGTCGTGGCGGAACTTCCGGACGAGCGGGGCTATACGCATCATTGTCCGCTGATGAGCCTGCCGCTGGCCTTGGGCACGACAATGGAAACGATTCCGGCGGCAGTTCCCTATCTGCGCCCCGACGCGGAAAAATGCCGGCGCTGGCGCGAAGCGCTGGCCGGCGAATCCCGGCTCAAGACCGGCGTGGTCTGGACGACCGGCAAACACCGCCAGCACAGGAAAAGCTTCGAACTTTGCCCGTCGCTCCTGGCACCGCTGTTGACCGGCGTCGACGTCTGCTGGGTGAGCCTCAACAAGGAGGCGCCCGAGCCGGCGCGGGCTGCCGTTCCACGGCAGGCCGGGGTGATCGACTGGGCGGGCGAGCTCAATGATTTCGATGACACCGCGGCGCTGGTCATGGCGCTCGACCTGGTGATTTCCGTCGACACCGCGGTGGCGCACCTCGCCGGCGCGTTGGGCAAGCCGGTGTGGCTGCTCAACCGGGCGGGAAGCGAGTGGCGCTGGCTGCTCGAACGCAGCGATTCGCCCTGGTATCCAAGCATGCGCATCTTTCGTCAGCGGCGCCGCCGGGAATGGGAACCGGTGCTGCGGGACGTCGCCGAGGCGCTGCGTTCGACGATCCAGGGGGCGGCGTGAGCGCGAACGGGAAGAACGAGGCCGCGCGGCTCTTTGCCGACGGTCTGGCGCATCAGCGGGAAGGACGGCTGGCCGAGGCGCGCCAGTGCTACGAGCGGGGGCTGAAATACGATCCCGGCAACCCCGATGCCCTGTTTTTGCTCGGCAAGGCGCTGTTCGACGGCGGCGACGCCGCGGACGGCGAACGCAAGATGCGCGCGGCGATCTCGGCGCGGCCGCAAGCCGCCAACTATCACGTCGGGCTGGCCCTGTCGCTGTTCAATGCCGGCCGCGCGGACGAAGCGCTGGCGGCGTTTCGCATCGCCGTGCGCGGCCAGCCGCGCGATCCGGCGCTGTGGCGCGGGCTGGCGACCAGCGCGGCGCAGTGCGGGCGAGTGGATGCCGCGCTGGACGCCGTGGCGGAGTGGCGGCGGCTGGCGCCGGACGACGACGACGCGGCGCGGCTCCACGCCAGGCTTTGCGCCCAGCGCCATTTCGCGCGCGGCGCGGCGCTCGCCGCGCGGGACGACATCGAGGCGGCGATCGGCGAGTACGAGGCCGCGCTGAGCTTCGACGCGGAAGCGCCGTCGATTCTCGCCAACCTGGCCAACCTGCACGCCCGGCTCGGGCGCGAGGACACCGCGCGGGCGCTGTATGAACGGGCGCTTGCCGCCGCGCCGGACGACGCGCCGACGCATTTCAACCTGGCCATGCTGCATCTCGACGGCGGTCGCCGCCTCGACGCCGCGGCCGCGCTCGAACGGGCGGCGGCGTGCGATCCGGACAACGGACTGATCGCCGCGCACCTCTTGTCGCAGAAAATGCATCTGTGCCGCTGGGAGGGCCTCGACGAACTCGGCCAGCGCGTGCGCGCGGCGATCGAAAACAACACGGCGGACGTTCCGCCGTTCATCGTGCTGTCGCTGCCGGGCGCCACGCCGGCCTTGCAGCGGCGTTGCTCCGAAAACCACGGTCAATGGCTCTCCCGCGGCGAAGCGCCGGCGCCGCCGGCGCGCCGGAAGCGGCACGGGCGCGCGCGCGTCGGCTACCTTTCGTCCGACTTCAAGAGCCACGCCACGATGTTCCTGATGATCGACATGCTCGAAGCGCACGACCGCTCGCGTTTCGAGATCTTCGCCCTTTCCTACGGCGTCGACGACGGCAGCCCGATGCGCGCGCGCGCCGTGGCCAGCGTCGAGCATTTCGTCGAACTCGCCGGACTGTCCGCGGCGGATGCCGTCTCGAGCATCGCCGCGCTGGAGCTGGACGTGCTGATCGACCTCAAGGGCTACACCGAGGGGAACCACAGCGAATGGCTGCAATACCGGATGGCGCCGGTGCAGATCAACTGGCTCGGCTATCCCGGAACGCTCGGCGCGCCGTGGGCCGACTACCTGATCGCCGACGAGATCGTCGCGCCGGCGGAACACCAGTGGATGTTCAGCGAGCGCCTGCTGCACCTGCCCGGCGGCTACCAGCCGAATTGCCGCGAACGGGCGCTCGGCGCGGCGTCGACCCGCGCCGCGGAGGGATTGCCGGAAGACGCCGTCGTCCTGTGTTCGTTCAACCAGACCTACAAGATCACGCCGGAAATGTTCGACCTCTGGCTCGACGTGCTGCGCGCCGCGCCCGAGTCCGTGCTCTGGCTGTGGGCTTCCAACCCCTGGGCCGAGGATGAGCTGCGGCGCGCGGCCGCGCGGGCTGGCGTGGCGCCTGGCCGCCTCGTCTTCGCCGACGGGCGGCCGCAGGCGGAACACCTCGCGCGCCTGCCGCTCGCCGACCTCGCGCTCGACACCTTTCCATACAACGGCCATACCACGACTTCCGACGCGCTGTGGGCCGGCGTGCCGGTGGTGACGCTGCGGGGCGAAGCGTTCGCCGCGCGGGTGGCGAGCAGCCTGCTGACAGCGGCGGGGCTGGAGGAATTGATCGCCGGCACGCCGGCCGCCTATCGCGAACTCGTCGTCGGCTTATGCCGCGATACCGGCCGGCGCGTTCGGGCACGCGAAAAAAGCGCGGCGCTCCGAACGTCTTCCGAACTGTTCGACGGCGCGGCCTTCGCCCGCAAACTCGAAACGTTGCTGGCGGAGCTTTGTTGAGCACGGCCTCGCCGCCGCGCCCGCGTATCAGGGATCAGGGATCAGGGATCAGGGATCAGGGATCAGGGATCAGGGATCAGGGATCAGGGATCAGGGATCAGGGATCAGGGATCAGGGCTCAGTAAAAGCGACCGTCGCGTTGCTCCGCAAGGAACAGCCCCCTCACCCCGCGCGTCGCGCCACCCACTCCCCCCATGGGGGGGAGGGGGACAAGCAAGGGGCCCGCCGCGCGGGTCGGGGGGGCTGTTCCTTGCGGAGCAAAGCGACGGTCGCTTTTACTGATCCCTGATCCCTGATCCCTGATCCCTGATTTTTTCAGCCTTTCCCTAAATGCGATTGCCCTGCGTCCGGGGTAATGTCCGCTTCCCGGCAGCGCCAGACGCCATCCGCCGTCACCAGATTCCGGGCCGCGACCGCCAAGCGGCGCGCCATCCCCGGCGCCAACGAGCAGGCTGCCTTGCCATTCGTAGCCCACATCGCGGTTCGAAGGCGAACGCGCGCTTGAGTTTCAGCGTCCTGGCGTCATGGGTGCCGATCTGAATGTCCTTGCCCACGCCGTCCATGAAATTTCCCGCGCTGACGAAAATTTCTCCGTTGAAGACGTCGATGCCGCCGATGTGGTTCACCAGAATCGGATAGCCCTCGAACGGCGATTCGTTGGACAGAAGAAGCTTGCCGTTCTTGTCGTAC
>JAISNE010000407.1 GCA_031276375.1 Accumulibacter sp. | reverse complement strand
GCCGTTTTGCTCGACACGTCGCGCTACATCGTCAGCGGCGCGACCTTTCCCACTTATTTCCTGAAGAAGGACGACCCGGTGGCGCGTATCCAGATGGAACTCGACGTTACCCTGTTCGCTGCGAAGATCGCGCCGTTCTTCGGCGTCACCCGGCGCTTCGTGGGCACCGAGCCGAACTGCCCGCTGACCGGCGCCTACAACCTGACCATGCAAAAACTCCTGCCGGCCCACGGCATCGACTTGAAAATCATCGAGCGCAAGCAAACCGCCGCGGGCGTCATCAGCGCCTCGCGGGTGCGCGAACTCATCGCGCGGGGCGATTTCGCCGCGCTGGCCGACTGCGTGCCGGCGACGACGCTGGCCTATCTCGAAAGCGACGCGGCCAGCCCGATCCGCGAACGTTTGCGGGACGATTCGCGCGCCGCGCCGCAACGCGGGTGATTTCCCGCCGCGATGGCCCCACCTTCCACTAGTAGTCAGTCACATTGATTTGACACAACCGTTGACGTGATTTCTCGCTGAAAACCTGCCCATCGAGTCGTTTCTTTTCATCATGACTGAATACTAGGCTTATACAAAAATGACCGGAATCCTGACACGTCGGACTTGCGTATCAACAACGGCCTGTTGAGCGCAACTTGGTATCAAACCCGCCTGTGCCGGCCCTTGCCCGCGCCCCTACCCTCGCCCGCTCGCGGGAGAAAGTGCCCCACAGGAGCGGGCGAAGGGATGGTGGTTCCGTGACAACAAGCCAGCAAACCGTCGACCGTATTCCCGGCGCTTTCGCCGCCGTGTCATTTTCTGACAAAAAAATCGCAAAATACACCCCAATCTGTATCAAGGGGCGTCGCAAATGGTAGAATATAAGTAGAATGGTAGATCGGTTAGACTGTCTGCCATCCGACAAACCACTCTTCGACTAACTACCATCAACAAACCGACAAATGATGCCGACAGACACTTATCAAGCGAAAACTCAGCCGCGCGTGGTCCGGTCCGAGGCGCCATCATCGATCAGCAACCAGGTCTATCGCCAATTGCGCAGCGCCATCATCCGGGGGGAAATCAGCCCCGGCGAGGGGCTTTCCGAATCGGAAATCGCCCGCCAGTATTCAACCAGCCGACAACCCGTCCGCGAAGCTTTCATCAAGCTGGCCGAGGAGCGCCTGGTCAACATTCAGCCGCAGCGCGGTACTTTCGTCGTCAAGATTTCCGTCGCCGAGGTATTGGACGCCCGTTTCGTCCGCGAAGCCCTGGAAGTCGCCATTACGCGCCAGGCCGCGACATCCGCGCCGCTTTCCGCCATCAAGGAGCTGCGCGATCTGGTTGACCGGCAGGAGGCGCTCATGCCTGGCCACAACGAGGAATTCCTCGCTCTTGACGAGGAGTTCCACCGTACACTCGCCCTCTCGGTCGGCCATGCCCACGCCTGGCGGGTCATCGAAGGCATCAAGGCGCAGATGGACCGGGTACGCTACCTCAGCCTGGACGACGCAACGCCCATTCATCTGCTCATCGAACAACATAAACACATCGTCGAGGGCATCGAGGCAGGGGATCCCACTGTGGCGTCCGCGGCGATGCGCAACCATGTGCGCGAGATCACCATGTCCTTGCCGAATATCGCCAACCGCTTCCCGGAGTTGTTTACTCATTCAGATTGAAGTGAAACATGAAGAGCATGTCACAACGATTTGTTTCTTCATAAGTTTGTTTCACTCAATCTTGCGCCGTCCGGCCAGCGCCACGACCTCGGCTCAGGTGTTATCGTCGTTCTTGATGCCGTTGGCCGGCACCCGGCCCGGATGCGCGGGGTCGATTGTCCGGATGGATGCTTACCTGCTTTTTTCGTCGGGAGACGATGAGAAGTGAAATATGAAGAACGTATCGTAACGTCTTGTTTAATTCAAATATTTATTTCATTAAAGCCTGCGCCGCCCGGCCAGCGCCATGACTTCGGCCCAGACGCCGTTGTCGACCACGATGCCGTTGGCCCGGTGTTCGGCCCGGATGCGCAGGGTCGATTGTCCCGGATAGAGCACTTCCCAGCTCTTTTCGTCGGGGGTCGATGAATTGACGTAGGCGGCGACGCTGTCCGCGACTTGTTCGGAAAACTTCGCGCCGCCCAGTTGCCGCGGATCGAAGACGATGAAGACTTGCGAGCATCCGGTGCAACTGCCCTGCCCGATTGGGTCGATCCTGTTCGTGGGCAGGCCTTCCGACAGAATCGCCGCCAGCGCGTCGAGCAGAATGGCGAAGCCGGAACCTTTCCAGTAGCCGATCGGCAGGATGCGCATGGACTGTTCGATCGGGCCGGGTTCCACGGTCAGCCTTCCGTCCTGGTCGAACCCTCCCGGATACGGCAGTTGCGCGCCCTTGAGCCGGGTGACCTGCAATTTTCCGTAGGAATACTGCGACATGGCCATGTCGAGAACGATGTGCCCCTTGTCGCGCGGCACGGCCATCACGAAGGGATTGTTGCCCAGGCGCGTGTTCTTGCCGCCCCAGGCGGGCATGCACGATTCGGTGTTGGTCCAGAGGATGGCGGCGTAGCCTTTGTCGGCCGCCAGCCAGCCGTAGGCGCCGCCGCGCATCCAGTGCGTGGTGTCGCGCAGGGTCACGATGCCCATCCCCTGCTCCGCCGCGATGGCCATCGCCCGCCGGGTGGCGAAGAGCGCGTTGAGAATCCCCGGCCCGCGGTGGCCTTCGTAGATTTCGATGACTCCGACTTCCTTGACGATGGTCGGCCGGGCATGGGCGTCGACCCAGCCGCGCCGGAGGTAGTCGACGAAGCGCGCGACGCGGTTGAGCCCGTGCGAATAGACGCCATCACAGCTCGATTCGGTGTGGACCCGCGCGCAGGTCCGGGCGTCTTCCTCGCGCATGCCGGCGCGGATGAACGCTTCGGTGATGACTTCATGGACCGTCTCAAAAGAAACACGCGCCATTTCGTTTTCTCCAGCGTTGCGGGCAAGAGGACGGGAGACCGGGAGACCGGGAACGGGAGAGCGGAGACAAGCCCGGCGCGGGCAATGGCCTTGTCTTGGCCTCGTCTTCCGTTTTCCGTTCCCTGCCGGCTCGCCGGCGTCACCAATGCGCCCGCCGGGGTCACCAGTGCCACAAGGTTCCGTCTTCCAGGCGGGCCACCGGCAGGAAAGCGGGATCATACGGGTATTTCGCGGCCAGTGCCTCGTCGATCTCGACGCCCAGGCCCGGTTTTTCGCCCGGATGCATGAAGCCGTCGGTGTAGCTCCAGGCGCACTGGAAGACTTCCATCGTCTGTTCGTGGTAGCCCATGTATTCCTGTATGCCGAAATTGGGAATCGACAGGTCGAAGTGCAGCGCGGCGCCCATGCACACCGGCGAGAGGTCGGAGGGGCCGTGGCAGCCGGTGCGCACCTGGTACAGCGCCGCCAGATCGGCGATGCGGCGCAGGTGCGTGATGCCGCCCGCGTGGGTCAGGGTCGCGCGGATGTAGTCGATCAGTTGTTCTTCGATCAGCTCCTTGCAGTCCCAGATGCTGTTGAAAACCTCACCGACGGCAATCGGCGTGACGGTGTGCTGGCGGATCAGCCGGAAGGCTTCCTGGTTTTCGGCCGGCGTCGGGTCTTCCACCCAGAACAGACGGTAGTCCTCGACCGACTTGCCAAGGCGGGCGGCCTCGATCGGCGTCAGGCGGTGATGCGCGTCATGCAGCAGGTGGGTGTCGAAGCCGAACTTTTCGCGCACCGCGTCAAACAGTTTCGGAATGTAATCGAGGTATTTTTCGGTAGACCAGGATTGTTCTTCCGGCCAGCCCTTGGTCGCCGGCTCGTAGGCGGCGGCGCCGCTCTTGGACACGCCATAGACCGATTTCATGCCCGGCACGCCGCACTGGACGCGGATGGCCTTGAACCCCTTCTCCTTGTATCGGGCGAAGGCATCGAGCGTTTCCGGGATGTCGCGCCCGGTGCCATGGCTGTAAACCATCACGCCTTCGCGCGAGGCGCCGCCCAGCAACTGGTACACCGGCATGTTGGCAAGCTTGCCCTTGATGTCCCAGAGCGCCATGTCGACCGCGCCGATGGCGGTCATGCCGACCGGGCCGCGCCGCCAGTAGGCGCCGCGGTACAGATATTGCCAGGTGTCTTCGATCTTGCGCGGATCGCGCCCGATCAGCACCGGGCAAACGTGATCCTTCAGATACGACGCCACCGACAATTCGCGGCCGTTCAGCGTGGCGTCGCCAAGACCGGTCACCCCTTCGTCGGTGGTGATTTTCAAGGTCACGAAATTGCGCCCCGGACAACAAACGATCACATCCGCTCCGATAATCTTCATTTTCCTCTCCTCTCCTTTAGGCTTGGTATCGACGACCGCGACGCCACGATGGCGCGCAATCTTGGCAGTATAGCACATTTACCATACAAGGTAGCCAAGGATCCCGATTCTTTCCGGGCTTTCCGGAAACCCCACGGATGCGGGCGGATACAGCGGGAGGAAAGTCCGCCAAAGGTTTTTCGGCATCCGTCTTGCGTTGAGAAAAAAAGGCGGCTACCATACTAAAGCAAGCAAAAAAACCAAGAGCCAAGAGCCATCGCAAAAACCGGATCCTTCGCGGTCCACCATCTTTTATAAAGGAGGTACGCAATGAAAATCTGTAAAACCTTTGCCGCATGTCTGACGCTTTTCGCGGCGAGCAGCGTGTTCGCCGCCTCGTCGATCACCATCAAGGTTGGCGACAACTGGGGTGAAACCCATCCGATGGCGGCGGCGCTGGACAAGGTGTTCAAGCCGCAGGTCGAGAAGAACAGCAACGGCGCCATCACGGTAGACGTGTATCACTCGGGCACGCTGGGGAACGAAGGCGATCTCTGGAACGGCGTGCGGAACGGCACCATCGAGGTGGCCATCGTCGGCACGCCGATGAACCAGGAATACTCCACGATGATGATTTCCGACTGGCCCTTCCTGTACCGTGACCTGAATCACGCGAAGAAAGTCTGGACGGGACCCATCGCGGATGAAATCAGCGCCGGATTCCATCAAAAATTCCCCACCGTGCATATATTGAGCTGGGGGCCGAACAGCGCCCGCACCTTCACCAGCAACAAGAAACTGACCTCGGTGGACGATTTCAAGGGACAGAAATTCCGCATGCCTTCCAATCCCATCCACGTTGGCATCGCGCAAAACCTTGGCGCGAGCGCCCAGGTCATTCCCTTGGGCGAACTGTTCAGCGCCCTGGAAACCAAGGTCGTCGACGGCCAGGATAACGGCATGGTGACGGTCATCAGCGAGGCTTTCTACGAGGTGCAGAAGTACCTTTATGAAACCAACCACATCATCGCCACGCTGGAAATCCTGGTCAACGCGCCCTTCTTCGACAAACTGAGCGCGGAACAGCAGAAAATCGTCAGGGACGCGGCCAGGGCAACGGCCGCGAAAGCCTGGGACGACTACATCGCCAGCGTCGACAAGGATCGCCAGTTCCTCAAGGACAAGGGAGTGACGGTCACGCCCTGCTCGGCGGCCGACCAGCAGATCATCATCGACAAGATCAAGCCGCTGACCGACAAGCTGTACGCGGAACAGGCCTGGGCCAAACCGCTGACCGACAAGATCAAGGCCGTTCAATAATCCGCCTGTTATCCGCCTCTTCCGGAAAAACCCCGCGCCATCCGCCGATGGGGTTTTTCCGGGTTTCGTTATCCAGACTTGACGAGGGTTGGGATGAAAAATTTTCTGGACACGCTGTTCCGGGGCGTCGAAATCCTGATGGCCTCTTTTCTGACGGTGATGATCGCCATGGTTTTCATGAACGTGGTCCTGCGCTACGTTTTTTCCATGGGCTTCGCCTGGTCGGAAGAAATCGCCCGCCTCTGTTTCATCTATCTTGTTTACCTGGGCGCCATCGGCGCCATGCGGGACAACCAGCACCTCATCATCGACAGTCTGCTTTCCCGCGT
>JAISNE010000423.1 GCA_031276375.1 Accumulibacter sp. | reverse complement strand
GACGGCATCGATTGCCTGCTGATGGGAGTCGAATGATGTTGCCATCCACGTCCGGCCTGACCGGACAAAGCGGCGCGGAGGAATTTATACCAGGTTGCGGTCAAGCCATCGCGATACGCGTGGTTCAGAGGACAGATGACGGAAGACAGAGGACAGAGGACAGAGGCTGACGTTTCCCCTCAAATTTTCATGCACCACCCTCGCTTTTTTCAAGATGAGGCGGTCAAAATACCCGTCATTCCCGCGCAGGCTTAGAATCCAGCCTTCCGCCGCCTTTTCTGGATTCCCGCCTGCGCGGGAATGACGGGTACGGGGGGACGGGTACGGGGGGACGGTTGGGTGCTGCGCTTGATTGGCGAATGCGCCCAGCAGAAACAATTGATCTTCCTGTTCCAAAGCACCTGCCGGACCCAGCGCAAGGAAATCTCCGTCATCACCCTGGCTCGCCGGGCCCTCTGTTACCGGTTGCATTGGCTTTCCCTTTTCTCTCTCGGAAATGCTCTCCTCTGTTTGCCATGGCAGACTCTCAAGCCTTTCCTCTTTTCATGAATTCTTCATGAACTCGAGGGGAAACGTCAGGGACAGAGGACAGTCGATTACCGGCGCTGCGCGCCGCAAATATGACTGTCTTCGGTCATCTGTCCTCTGGATTGCCACGCCGCCCGGGCAATGACGGCGCGGTCAAGAATCCCGACACGTCGGACTTGCGTATCGACGGCCTGTTGAGCGAAACTTGGCAGCGAACCCGGAAGCCCGCCTTCCAGCGCGCAACGAACCCAAGCAATTCTTCAACATTCGATTCAATTTTCGATTTACAATTTCTTCCGTGGGCAGGGCTTGGCTCCTTCGACGTTTTGTCAGCGAAAAGCCGGTTCCACCGGTTCCATGCATGCGTTTCATGTTTCAAATCATCGGGGTAACTCTATCATTCAAGGGGAAACCCCAGCCTCCGACCCCGACCGCGCAATTTCACGCGCCTTTGCGGTCTTGCCTGTTTTTCGTGCTGTTTCAACTACAAGGAGTTTGACTCATGGCACTGCAACCATCGGAAGTTCAAAAAGTATACATCGCCTTGCTCAATCGTCCCGCGGAGGTTGGGGCTTACAAATACGTGACGGAGAGTTATCCGGGCACGGCGAAAGACCTGTTCAATGACGTCGCGAGCGGTTTCGATTACGGGGAGATCTACCCGGGCGCCACCGATACCGATTTCGTGATCAACATATACAAGAACCTGTTCGGGCGCGACCCGGTGGAGACCGGGGATAAGGCTGGGCTCGACTTCTGGGTCAACGCGATCAGGGATAACGTCATCACGCGCGCCAACGCCGCCTACGAAATCCTGATGGGCGCCAACTCCGCCATCAATCCCGCCGCCGCCCGGGACGAAGCTGTCATCAACAACAAGGTGGACGCGGCGAACGCATTCACCGACTACCTGAAGGGCCATCCGGAAGCGAGCGACGCGTTTGTCGGCGACGGCGCGGCCGCCATCGCCAGGGCGTGGCTCGCCACGATCGACGATCCCGACGCTGGCAAAAAGGACGCCGCGCTCGACACGATCCTCGACGTCATGGAAGATTTGCGCGACGCCGCCGGCGGCGGTCCCGATTCCGACGCCGGGTATAACGTGCTCAGGGTACCGGACGATCTCCCCAGGGGCATTTACGTCGTTGTTGACGGGGTACCGACTCTCCACCCAACGCCTGGCTTCCCAAGTACCGGCGAGAACTTCGTAATCGACGTGGACTTCGATCTTCTTGATGAAAAATATAGCTACTGTGCAGTACACGGCACTGCTGGCAACGATAAAATCTACCTCGGCGTGGACATAAGGGAGTCCGATATGAGTGGTTGGGGGGGCGACGACTGGCTGATCGGCGGCGTTGGCCACGACTTTCTGTTTGGCGGTGAAGGCAACGACATACTGGAAGGCGGTGCGAATGCCGACGGTCTGTATGGCGGTTATGGCGACGACATTCTGAAGGGCGGTGAGGGTGATGACCGTTTGTGTGGCAATGAAGGCGACGATATTCTGGAGGGCGGCCTGGGTGACGACACCTACAGGTGGTTCGACTTGGGGGATAGAGACACCATCACGGATATTGCGGGAAATGACGACCTTAGTCTCGAGTTTTACCCCCCTACAGGTACGGACATAACCATTACCCTCAAACGGGTCGAAAACAAGCTTGTCGTCACGAACAAGCTTGTCGTCACGAACAAGTTTGTCGTCACGATTGACTCTAACGTCCCTGACAGTAGCATCATCACCATCACCGATTTTTACACGGCGACGGCGGGCGTCAAAGGCGAGGGGGTCATCGAAACAATCAGGTTGGGCACTAATAGTCGGAACACAATAGACCTGTGGGATGTCGCGAAATCGCTGACCGACGGCGCTCCCGCCATCAATCTCCTCGATCCCGATCCTTATCCCGATCCCGTTCCCACTCCCGCTCCCGCTCCCAACATCGAATACAACATCATCAGGGCGGGCGATGGCGGTGAAACCCTGTATGGTACCACGGGCCACGATAAAATTTACGGTGGCGCGGGCGATGACATTCTGTACGGCGGCAACGGCAGCGACATTCTGTACGGCAGTGACGGCCGGGACATCCTGAACGGCGGCGCGGGTGACGACACCTATTCCTTCGATGTCTGGTCCGTGGGGCGTGGAAACGTCGCGGCGGACTTGCTGGGGGGCGGGAACACCATCGCGGACAGCGCGGGAAACGACCTCCTTAAAATCAACTTCTATGCTTTTGCTCACAGCGACAGGCCGGATCTGTATCCGGATACGTACTCAGCGATCACCCTCGAACGGGCCGAAAACACGCTGGTCATCACGCTTGACCCCGGTGACAGCATTACCATCGCCGATTTTTACACGGCGGCGGCGGGCGTCAAGGGCGCGGGGGTCATCGAAACATTCAGGTGGGACCTCGGCTTGGGCTCGCCTTCCACTGATCGGAACATAGACCTGTGGGATATCGCGAAATCGCTGACCGATGGCGCCCCCGCCATCAATCTCCCCCCGCGTGACAACGCCAATGTCTACCTGGCCCGGCGAGAGTCGACGGCGGAATGGGCCACCGATGAGATCCTCGCGCCTGGAGACGCGGCGGAAGCCGAAGGGTCGATCGGCCTGGTGGGCGTGGCGGATCCGCTGGCCGACGACGGCGGCGGCGCTTTTCCGGAGTCTATCCTGTAAGCCCGACGGCTTGGGATGAGGGTCGGAGGACGGAGTACCGGGGACAGAGGACAGTCAGTGACCGGGCGCCCTCTCCCCCGCCCCCTCTCCACGAGTGGAGAGGGGAGATATCAGCCTCTCCCACTTGTGGGACATAGGTATCCACACAGCGGGCAGACTGCTGACAAATCCCAAGCCGTATTTTGTAAGCCTTTGATTTTATTCGCTTGAAACCCCCGGTTTTCTCGAAATATGGGGGGAGTTGTCAATAATCCGCGCGCTGTGTATATCCCAATGCCCCCTGGAGCATTTCAACAATGATATTGCTCATCAGACTACCTCTGTTCCCCGCAGAGGCAGATCGACAGGATATTTTCAAAGTTAAACTGCTCTAGCGCATTGCCGCCCGCGCGGCTTCCGCCAGGAAGCCGGAGCGCGTCGCGCCACGCGCTTTGGCGTACTCGTCGATTTCGGCGAGCAGGCAGCGCGGCAACGAAATATTGACGCGCCGGGGGGCGGCATCCACGCGCGACAGGTCGATATCGACCAGGAGCCACGCGCCGCCCTGGTACGCGGGATTGCCGGCCAGTCGATCGAGCGGCGTGGGGGCGGGGATCGGCGCGTCTTCCCCGGTCAGATGGCATTCGATGGCTTCCTGCGCCAGGCGAGGGATGTCCCGCCAGTCATCGGCGGCGGAAAAGCAGCCCGGGAAATCCGGGAATTCCATGCCGTGCGCGGTTTTGTCGTCGCCCGTGAATACGTAAACAGGATAAAGCATTTTTCCTCCGCTCATCGCCATGTCCAACCCGCCTGCCGGAACAGGCTGCGCAAGGTGCCGGCCGGCAGGTCTTTTTTCGGATGCGGCACCGTCACCGAACCGGGCCTGGAAGGGTGTTTGAACTTGACGTGGCTGCCAACCTGGTGGACTTTGCGCCAATATCAACGACCTGTCGAGCGCAACTTGGCATGAAACGGCGAAGCAGCCCAGAAGGCCGATGGGTCGCCACGGCGCGCAGCCCGGGCAATGACGGGCGTGGGAAATCGAACCGCCCAGGTGGCGGGAATTCCGTCATTGCGAGGAGTAAAACGACGAAGCAATCCAGAAGAACGGGCTGGATTGCCGGCGCGTAGCCCGAGCAATGACGAGCGGGGCGTGGTCGCCATGAAGGAACGCTCGCTTGCAATGACACCGGGCGGCCCGGCTTGGGGCGACGGCCTGGGGACGCCCTCGCGCCCGGACAACGCGCCCGCCCGCGACGTCACCGCCGGGGTGGGTTTCATGCCAGGTTGCGGTCAAACCATCGCGATACGCCAGCAAATGACCGGAACCCCCTGACACGTCAAACTTGAATATCAACGGCCTGTCGAGCACAACCTGGTGACCGGGGCTACGCACCGCAAATATTACCGTCCTCCGTCCTCCGTCATCTGTCCTCTGACTCCCCCGTTGACAAAAGCGGGCGTGGAGGCGTTAATCCGCCTGACGCCTTTTTTATTGCATGCAAGCATCCAGAACGGAGACCGGCGGCAAAAAATTGGCGACAGCCCTTCGGGGCTGTCGGCCTGACTCCATTGGGAAGGGGGTTCTCTCCTTCCAAATGGCTGTGGTCGAAACCCCGGACGCAAGAACGGGGTTTCGACTTTCGTACCGCCCTGGAGGGCGGGGTTTCAACCGGAGCTGGTTTTACGATGAAAACAAGACTGATTGCCGCGCTGCTGCTTGGCGCCACCCTTTTTCCCGCCCTGCAGGGCTGCTTTCCGGCCGTCGCCACCGGCGTCGGCACCGGGGTCATGGTGGCCGTCGACCGGCGCTCCCTGGGCACGCAGACCGAGGACGAATCGATCGAATGGAAAGCCGTTTCCCGCGTCGGCGACAGACTGCAAGACCGCGGCCATTTCAATTTCACCAGTTTCAACCGCAAGGTGCTGATCAGCGGCGAAGTGGTGTCGGAGGAAGTGAAAACCGAGGCCGGAATGATCGTCGCGCGCATCCCGAACGTGCAGCGCGTATTCAACGAGCTTACCGTCGGGCCGTCGTCTTCGCTGGCCGATCGCAGCAATGACTCGTTCGTCACCTCCAAGGTCAAGAGCCGCTCGGTCGACAACGGCAAATTCAACCCGATGCACGTGAAGGTGGTCACCGAGGCCGGCGTCGTGTTTCTGCTCGGCATGGTCACCCAGGCCGAGGCGGACGCGGCGATCCACGTTGCCCGCACGACGGCCGGCGTCAAGAAGGTCGTCCCGCTGTTCGACAGGCCGCTGCTCACGCCGGCCCAGGCGCGCGCACTCGACGCTTCCCCGTCCGACAAGGACGGCGCGCCCGGCGAATAGGCAGCGGCCAGCGAGATTCGGCGAAAACCGGGAGCGAGGCCGGAAAAAGCATCGATGGAGAAGGATCCCGCCAAACGGATTTCGCCAAACGACAAAGGATATCTTGCCATGAGCCGCTATCCCCTCCCCGCCTTCGAAGCCAAGATCGCCGCGCCGGACCAGCTCGCCGCGCGCGTCGCGCGGCTGCCGCGCCCGCGGGTGTTCACCAACGGCTGTTTCGACATCCTGCACCGCGGCCACGTCACGCTGCTGGCGCAGGCGCGCGCGCTCGGGGAATCGCTGGTCGTCGCGCTCAACACCGACGCCTCGGTCAAGCGCCTGGGCAAGGGCGATGACCGGCCGGTCAACGCGCTGGCCGACCGGGCGGCGGTGATGGCGGCGCTCGAATGCGTTTCGCTGGTCACCTGGTTCGACGAGGACACGCCGCTCGCGCGCATCCTCGATTGCCGTCCCGACGTGCTGGTCAAGGGCGGCGACTGGCCGGTCGGGAAGATCGTCGGCAACGCCGAGGTGAGCGGCTGGGGCGGAACGGTCGCGTCGATCCCGTTCATCCATCCGACGTCGACGACGGCGCTACTGGAAAGAATCCGCCGGCTGTGACGCTCCGCCGCCGGCCGCCGCAAAAATCAGGGCTATCGCATACACAGATGTCGTAAAGGAGGGTTGGGGAGCGGGCGTTTCGTTGCGGGCGCGGGCAGGCACGGGGGCCTGCCCCTACGCGGTCTCCGTAGGGGCGGCCCCCTGTGGCCGTGCAGCGCGCAAGCGGCGTCCCCTTGGGCGACCACGCCGCCTCGTCATTGCGAGGGCCGAAGGCCCGCGGCAATCCAGACAGACGTGGAAGGCGCTTTGTCGTTTCAGAAAATCCAGGCGCCGCCTGGATTGGCACGTCGCGTAGCCCGAGTAATATTTCCGGCGGCTTCGCCGCCGCGTTGAACGATTCTGGATTGCCGCGTCGCTGCGCTCCTCGCAATGACGGAGTTTTTCCCGCCTTGCCGTGGCGAATACCTTTGTTGTCGAACGGGCGCGGCAATGAACCAAACGCCCGCGACAACGCGCCCAACCCCCAACCCCCCGTCATTGCGAGGGCCGAAGGGCCGTGGCAACCCATCGGCTTTCATCCGCGCGATGATGTCAGCCTACCGTTCTGCCTGAACGCCGAATGGCTATCCCGTACTATCGCGTTTCCCTGCTCGGACCCGTCAAAAAAGCTAAATGCGATGGCCCTGCCGCAAAAATCTCCCCGCCCGCGCCAGCCGTGGTTAAATGGCGGCTTCGCGCTTCCCGTCCGCATTTTCATCCGGCAAAGGAAAAGATCATGAGCCTCATGGATTTCATCAAGAAACAATTCATCGACGTCATTCAGTGCACCGAGGACGACGCGGACATCGTGGCCTGGCGTTTTCCGATGCAGGATTTCGAAATCCAGTACGGCGCGAGCCTGACGGTGCGCGAATCGCAAATGGCGGTCTTCGTCAACGAAGGCCGGATTGCCGACGTGTTCGAGCCGGGACGCTACAAGCTGAGCACGCGAACCCTGCCCTTGCTCACCAATCTGAACCACTGGGACAAGCTCTTCGAGTCGCCGTTCAAGTCCGACGTTTACTTCTTCAGCACGCGCCAGCGCCTCGACTGCAAGTGGGGCACGGCCAATCCGGTGACGGTGCGGGACAAGGAATTCGGCGCGGTGCGCCTGCGCGCGTTCGGGATTTATTCCTACCATCTTTCCGACCCCAGGCTCTTTCACACCACGCTTTCCGGCACGCTCGAACGATATACCGCCGAGCAGCTGGAAAGCCAGTTGCGCAACACGACGGCCGGGAGCCTGGCCAACCTGTTCGGCGAATCCGGCGTGCCCTTTCTCGACATGGCGGCCAATCAGGAGGCGTTCGGCGCCGCCCTGAAGGAAAAGCTGACGCCGGTGTTCGCCGGCTTCGGCCTGACGCTGGACAATTTCGTGGTGCAGAACATTTCGCTTCCGGAAGAACTGGAAAAGGCGCTCGACGCGCGCATCGGCATGGGCGTGGTGGGCGATCTCGGGCGCTTCACGCAATATCAGGCGGCCAACGCCATTCCGCTCGCCGCGCAGAACGAAGGCGGCGCGGCGGGAGCGGGCGTGGGGATCGGCGCGGGAATTTCGATGGGCCAGACGATGGCGCAGAACATGCTGGCCGCCACGCAGGCCGCCGGCGGCCCGGCGGCGGTTTCCGCGCCGGCTTCGCCGGCCGATGAAATCGCCGCCACGCTGGAGAAGCTGCACGCGCTGGTGGGCAAGGGCATCCTGAGTCAGGCGGAATTCGACGCCAAGAAAGAGGAATTGCTGAAAAAGCTGGGCTGATCCATGCCGCGCATCGCTCAATGCCCCTCCTGCGGCGCGCCGGTGACTTTCCATTCCGCCGTGTCCGTTCTGGCGGTCTGCCAATACTGCCGGACGACGCTCGTCGACCGCGACGGCGAAATCGAGAATCTGGGCAAGATGGCGGCGCTCGCCGACGATCGTTCGCCGCTTCGCCTCGGCGCGGAAGGACTCTGGAAAAAAACGCGCTTCACCGTCATCGGCCGCCTGCAGCTCAAATACGAGCAGGGCTTGTGGAGCGAGTGGTTCCTGCTGTTCGACAACCAGCGCACCGGCTGGCTTTCGGAAGCGGCGGGCGAATACGCGCTGTTTTTCCCCAAGCTCGCATCCGTCCCCCTGCCCGCCTTCGCGGAACTCGTCCCCGGCGGCGCGGTGAAGCTGGAGGCGAAATCGGCCCCGTGGACCGTCACCAACGTCGAGCGCGCCGAATGCGTCAGTGGCGAAGGCGAATTACCGTTCAGGGTGGGCAGCGGCTATCCCGCGCCGGTGGCCGATTTGCGCGCCGGCGCGCGCATGGCGACGCTCGATTACAGCGAGAGCGAGGACAAACCGCTGCTGTTCGTCGGCCAAACGGTGGATTTCGCCAGCCTGAAATGGGCCAATTTGCGCGCCGGCGGGCCGCTTTCCGGCGGGCCGAAAATCGGGGCCAGGGCTTTGCGCTGCGCCAAGTGCGGCGCGCCGCTGGAACTTCGGCACGAGGACATTCTGGCGGTGGGCTGTGCCCGCTGCGGCGCGGTCACGGACGCGGAAACGCAAAAGCTGCTTTCCGCCCTGAAAGCGGTGCGCCAGGTCGCGCCCAGAATCCCGCTGGGCGCCATCGGCAAGCTCCGGGGCGAGAAACTGGAAGCGATCGGTTTCATGCAACGCCACATGATCTCCGCCGGCAGCCACTACGCCTGGCGCGAATATCTGTTCGTCCGCGTGAATAAACCGGGCTACCGCTGGCTCACCGAGTACGACGGGCACTGGAACGTCGTCGATGTCGTCGGCGACGTGGGGAAGAATCGCGGCGATTTCGACCTGACTTCCGGCGGAAAGTCTCCCCGAGGTCAATCCCGCAAATTCGGCAACGTGACGAAGGCGATGGTTTACCGGGATAAGGTTTTCCGGCATTTCCAGTCTTATACCGCGTGGGTCGATTTCGTCATCGGCGAATTCACCTGGCGCGTCAAGACCGGCGAGGAAACGCGCCTGATGGATTACATCGCTCCGCCGCTGATGTTGAGCAAGGAGCAAACGAAGAACGAAATCAGCTGGAGCCTTTCCGAATACGTCGAGCCGAACGAAATCGCCAAGGCTTTCGGTCTCAAGGCCGCCCTGCCCAAGCCGCGGGGCATCTACGCCAACCAGCCGTCGCCGTGGAAAACGCACGGCCGTCCGGCGTGGAAAATCGCCCTGTCCTTTTTCGCCGCGGCGCTCGTGCTGCAACTCGCGCTGCGCGCCGGTTTTTCCCCGCACGAATACATGCGGGAAAATTTCCGCCTGGACCAGGGCGGCGAACCCCGGATTTCTTCCCCGTTTTCCATCGCCCGGCCCGCCACCCTGCGCGTGGTCAGCGAGGCGCGCGGCATCGAAAACAGTTGGGTCGAACTGGGGCTGTGGCTGGTCAACGAACAAAACGGCGAAGCCCGCGCCGGAACCACGGAACTGAGCTACTACAGCGGCCGCGACAGCGACGGCTACTGGGTCGAGAACGGGCAGCGGAAAACGCTCGTTTTCCGCGACCTGCCCGCCGGAACCTGGCGGCTGATGGTCGAACAATCGCGGGATCCGGCGGCGAAGACGGACAAGTTCCCGGAGGTTTCCCTGACCGTCGCCAAGGCCCCGGCGCCGTGGGACAATCTGCCGGTTTTCGTGCTCGCCCTGCTGCTCTGGCCGCTGTTCCTTCTCTGGCGCGCGTTCTCCTTCGAGATCCGGCGCTGGGAGGAAAGCGATTACTCGACGGGAGAATAGTCCATACTACGAATGTAGAGTTCCCATACGTCCGGCCCGCATGGGAACTCGCGTCATTTGTGAAAGCTTTGCCGTTGCCGCGATAAGATGCAAGGAGAGGAGGTACTGAAAATGCGTATCGATGATCGTTATTACGGGTTTGACCAGCCCGGAGGAAATGTCAAAATAGCCAATGTGGCGTTGCCTCGTTTCGACAGTTTCTATTTCAACACCAAGACGGCGCCAGCCATGAGCGACGAAAAATACCGGGAAACCATTGTCGCGCAGGCCCAAAAGGACGCCGCCGCCGGGAAATTCCAAACGGAATCGCATGAATACAAAAAATTGATGAAAAGCTATGTGTCCGTTGCCTCGCCGGACAGGAAAGCCATTATTGCAAACGGATTGAATCAATTGTCCGGCGTGAGTAATACACTTGACTTGAACAGGCGCAAGCCGAATTTGATAGATATTTTATCCGGGAACATGGAATTCACGGAGAAAGGCAGATTGTCATACGCGGAATTCAAAGCCGACGGCAAAATAATCGCCAAATACGCAAACGGCGGCTGGACGCTTTATCCGACAGATGCGGAAAATGCCAGAACATCCGAATTTTTGCGGATTTACAATGACGCATGGCGAAGCGCGTATCACGGCAAATAGATGGAAAGGACAATGAGCAAGAAATGAAACACCTCTACGCCATTTTCGCCGCCCTCGCCTTTTCCATTTTCGCCTGGGCGCAATACAACGCCTACAGCCTGTTCGACGCGGTGGCGGCGCAGCAAGGCGCCGAGCGGCCGGGGAGCGGAACGCGCAGCATTTTTCACAAATGAGGAACTCGCATGGAAGACATTTTCAATCTGAAGCTCTT
>JAISNE010000285.1 GCA_031276375.1 Accumulibacter sp. | reverse complement strand
CGCGCCGCGCGCGTCGACCGACTTGACGGTTCCCTTGACGACGGCGTTCTTCTCATGCGTGGCGATGAAGCTGGTGTAGGGGTCGCCGTCGAGCTGCTTGATGCCCAGCGAGATGCGCTCCTTCTCGGTGTCGATGGCCAGCACCACGGCCTCGACCTCGTCGCCCTTCTTGAAGTTGCGGATGGCTTCCTCGCCGGGCGTGGACCACGACAGGTCGGAGAGGTGCACCAGACCGTCGATGCCGCCCGGCAGGCCGATGAACACGCCGAAGTCGGTGATCGACTTGATCGCGCCCTTCACCTTGTCGCCCTTCTTGTGGTTCATCGCGAAGTCGTCCCACGGATTGGCCACGCACTGCTTCATGCCCAGCGAGATGCGGCGGCGCTCCTCGTCGATTTCGAGGATCATCACTTCGACCTCGTCGCCCAACTGGACGACTTTCGACGGATGGACGTTCTTGTTGGTCCAGTCCATTTCCGAGACGTGCACCAGGCCCTCGATGCCCTGCTCGATCTCCACGAAAGCGCCGTAGTCGGTCAGGTTGGTGACCTTGCCGAACAGGCGCGTGCCTTGCGGATAGCGGCGCGCGATGCCGACCCACGGGTCTTCGCCAAGCTGCTTCATGCCCAGCGAGACACGGTTCTTGTCCTGGTCGAACTTGAGGATCTTGGCCTGCACCTCGTCGCCGACGGCCAGCACCTCGGACGGATGGCGGACGCGCCGCCAAGCCAGGTCGGTGATGTGCAGCAGGCCGTCGATGCCGCCGAGATCGACGAAGGCGCCGTAATCGGTGATGTTCTTGACCACGCCCTTGATGATGCTGCCTTCCTTGAGGTTGGACAGCAGCGCCTCGCGTTCCTCGCCGGCGGAGGCTTCGAGCACGGCGCGGCGCGACACGACGACGTTGTTGCGCTTGCGGTCGAGCTTGATGACCTTGAATTCGAAGGACTTGCCCTCGTACGGCGCGGTGTCCTTGACCGGGCGCATGTCGACCAGGGAGCCGGGCAGGAAGGCGCGCACGCTGTTGGTCATGACGGTGAGGCCGCCCTTGACCTTGCCGGTGATCGTGCCGGTCACCAGGGAACCGTCGTTGAGCGCCAGTTCCAGCGCGTTCCAGGCCGCGACGCGCTTGGCGCGCTCGCGGGAGAGGCGGGTTTCGCCGAAACCGTTCTCCAGTTGTTCGATGGCGACCTGGACAAAATCGCCGACCGCGACTTCGATTTCGCCGGCGTCATTGAGAAATTCTTCCCGCTCGATATAGCTCTCGGACTTCAGTCCGGCGTTGACGACCACGAAATTCTGGTCGATGCGCACGACCTGCGCGGTGATGACTTCGCCTTGACGCATTTCCTGACGGTTGAGGCTGGCTTCGAAGAGATCGGCAAAACTTTCCTGCTTGGTGGGATTGGCTGACATAAGATGGGGGAAAGATGAGAGATTGTGTGACCGCGCGAGGCGGATTGACTTGGGTTGAACCACGCCGACGGCACGAGGGAAAATCGTCCCGGCGACACCGAAACGGGCTGGCGAAATCAACGTCATCGCGCCGTGCCCGGCTGCTGCCCGGCTACCCCGCTCCATGCCAGAACCCGCGCCACGGTTTCCCCGATGGTCAGCTCCGTCGTATCGAGCAGGTGAGCCTCTTCACTGAGCCGCAACGGCGCCACGCTGCGTTGGCTGTCCCGCAGATCGCGTTCGCGCAAGTCCAGCGAAAGAAGCGCGATACTAGCAGCGATTCCTTTTTCGATCAACTGCTTATAGCGCCTTTGGGCGCGCGCCTCGACGCTCGCGGTGAGGAAAATCTTGCTCCGCGCGTCGGGAAAAACGACGGAGCCCATATCCCGCCCTTCCGCCACCAGACCCGGCGCGCGGCGGAACAGACGCTGCCGGAAAAGCAGCGCCCGGCGCACCGCCGGCAAGGCGGCGACGCGCGAGGCGCCCGTGGAAATATCCTCGTGGCGGATGGCCTCGCCGACCTCCTCGCCGGCCAGACGGATCGAATTCTCGCCGAACGCCGCGTCGAGCGCCGCCGCGATCCCGGCCACGCCCGCCTCGTCGTCCCAGGCCACCCCGGCCCGCCGGGCGGCCAGCGCGGTCAGGCGATAAAGGGCGCCCGAATCGAGATAATGCCAGCCGAGTCGCGCGGCCACGCGGGCGGCGATCGTGCCCTTGCCCGACGCCGACGGCCCGTCGATGGCGATGACCGGCACCGCTTGCGCGACTTCCGCGAAGCGCGCGAAATATTCGGGGAAAGTCTTGTCCACGCACGCCGGGTCGTTGATGCGCAACGGCGCGCCGCGCGAAGCCAGCGAGAAACACATGGCGAGGCGATGATCGCCGTAGGTGTCGATCCCCTGGCGCGGCGAAACGAGCTTCGCCGGAGGCGTCACCTCGAGGCCATCCTCGCCTTCCACCACCGTGGCGCCGAGTTTCCTCAGTTCGGTCGCCATCGCGGCGAGACGATCCGTCTCCTTGACCCGCCAACTGCCGATCCGCCGCAAGCGTGTCGTGCCCTCGGCGAACAAGGCCGTGGTCGCCAGCGTCATCGCCGCGTCGGGAATGGCGTTGCCGTCGAGCTCGATGCCGCGCAACGAACCGGACTCGGGCGCGCCGGCCTCGATCCAGTCCGTTCCCATCGTGACGCGCGCGCCCATCCGCGCCAGCGCCTCGGCGAAACGCACGTCGCCCTGGACGGAATCCCTGCCGACGCCTTCGACGCGCAGCGGGCCGCCGCCGATCGCCCCAAGCGCCAGGAAATACGAGGCCGACGA
>JAISNE010000277.1 GCA_031276375.1 Accumulibacter sp. | reverse complement strand
CCGATGAAATAGCCCGCCTGGCGCAAGCGTTCCAGCAGTGGCCGGGCCAAAGGGATCAAGCCCTCCGTCCTGGCCAGCCCGATCACTGCCGCCGTGCCGACCAGGGCAATCCCGTGACTGCGGGCTTCCAGCCGCGCGGCGCGGTCGTCCATCACCAACAGCACGGCATCTCCCGCATCGCGCCAGTGACAAGCGATGTGAATGGCGCTGGCTTCGCCCGGATCGACACCGGGATTCAATGGCTTCCAGTCATCCCGGGGTTCATCCACGACCTCGATCCAGCCTTCCGCCAAGGCGCGCGCAAGCAATTCGGCATCCGGGAAGGAATCATTGGCGGGCAGAATCTCATCATGGATGGTGCGTGTGATGCACACCTGTCCGAACAAATCATGAAGCAAGGACAACGAACCCATGCGCGCCAGCGCGATCGGCGGCCCGGCGTCGGCAACGATGGCGCGGTGGTTCATGCGGCAGGCTTGACGAGCCAATTGCGCGCGCGGCGCATTTCGTCCCGGACATCATCGGCGGCAACCTCGCCAGTGAGCGGGATGCCCTGGCTGGACAGGAGCGTCAGCATTTCGGCCAGCGGTTTTCCCGCCACGCGGGCAGCGAAGCCCGCCGACACCGCGCCGCCGCGAAACAGCGAGACCGCCAATGCCACGCGCACGGCGGGCAGATCGGGCACGCCCAATTGCTCCAGATCCACCAGCAGCGCCTGCGGATGGTCACGGTTCATCACGACTACCATGTCGTCCTTGCGGGCGGCGGTCAGCGCCATGCTGGGGTTGGTCTTGAGTTGTCGGATATTGACGGTCTGCATGATGTGCCTTCATGATGCAGGAACATGGGCAGTCTAACAGATTGCCTCCCGCCGAAAACGAGGACAAGCCGCCGCCAGTCCGGATTTTTCAACGTCGGCTTGTCATCCCAATGCCGCATCGACAGGCCGGAGTCATTTAACTTGTTGAATTAAAAAACAAACTGACCAACCCTTTGGGCCGACACATGGCCCGAGCCTTTTTCGGACATCGCCGCGTCCCTGGGCGAGGATGCGCTGGTTGCTTCCGGCCCGCGGGCGGCCTTTTTCCATCCGCCGGCATGCCAAACAGTGATACATTTGGCTCGCGCGGCCCAGGTTCCGATCCGGCGGCGATTCACGCCAAATAGCCACCAAACCATCGTGATACGAAAAAAATGACTGAAATCTTGACACGTCAGACTGGAGTATTGACGGCCTATTGAGCGCAACCTGATATCAGGCCATGCTTTCGTGCCCCTCTTGCTTTTTTTAAGACGAGGCGGTCAAAATACCCGTCATTCCCGCGCAGGCGGGAATCCAGAAAAGGCGTGGGATGCTGGATTCCCGCCTGCGCGGGAATGACGGGCGGGGGCAGCTGGGTGTTGCGGGATCAAGTCTGACGTGTCAGGGTTTCGGTCATTTTTGGCATATCACGATGGTTTGACTGCAACTTGGTATCACATCGAGGAGGATCATCGAGATCATGAAACCGGTTCGATTCACCCTGTGGGGCTTGTTGCTGGCGCTGACCGCCGCCTGGCTGCTGGCGAACACCTTTTATCCGCGGCCTTTTACCTATTTTGCCCTGTGCGATGCGCTGACTCAGTACACCGGAATCATCGCCGTTGCCGCCATGAGCGTGTCGCTTCTGCTGGCGTCGCGCCCCGGATGGCTGGAACCGCGCCTGGGCGGGCTGGACAAGATGTATCGCCTGCACAAGTGGCTGGGCATCACCGGACTCTGCGCCGCCGTTACGCATTGGTGTTGGGACCTGGGCACGAAAATGATGTTGGCCTGGGGCAAGCTGACCGGGCCGGAGCAGGAAAAACCGTCCGTCGATTCCAGCCCGATCGAGAGCTGGCTGTACGCCCAGCGCGAGCTGGCCGAAGACGTCGGCGAATGGGCGTTTTACGTGGCGGTGATCCTGATCGCGCTCGCGCTCGTCAAGCGTTTTCCCTATCACCGCTTCATCAGGACGCACAAATGGCTGGCGCTCCTGTTCATCGTGTTTGCGTGGCATGGCCTGGTGCTCATGAAATTCAGCTACTGGACGCAGCCGATAGGCTGGCTGATCGCCATCCTGCTGGGAAGCGGCGTCTTCGCCGCGCTCTGGATACTGCTGGGCAAGACCGGCGAAAAGCACAAGACGCGGGGCAAGGTGGCGTCGCTGACGCACTACCCGGAAGCCAAAACGCTGGAGCTTGAAATCGAGCCGGAACCCGGCTGGCCGGGGCATGAGGCCGGGCAGTTCGCGTTTGTGACCTTGCGCGCCGGGGAGGGCGCGCATCCTTATACCATCGCGTCGGCCTGGACGTCCGCGTCACGCCGCCTGAGCTTTGTCATCAAGGCGCTGGGCGACCATACCCACGCCATCCGGGAAGATTTGCGCGCGGGCGAGCCGGTGACGGTGGAAGGCCCTTATGGATGCTTTACCTTTGGCGGGACACAAAAGCGCCAGATCTGGATTGGCGCGGGCATCGGCATCACGCCCTTTATCGCCCGCATGAAACATCTGGCGCAAACGCCCGGAACGCGGGACATCGACCTCTTTCACCCGACCCGCGTCTGTCCCCCGGAAGCCTTTGAAAAACTCCACGCCGACGCCCGGTCGGCCGGTGTGCGTCTACACGTGATCCTCAGTTCTCGTGACGGACGCCTCACCGGCGAGAAAATCCGCGCCGCCGTTCCCGATTGGCAAAAGGCCAGCATCTGGTTCTGCGGCCCAAGCGCTTTGGCGGACGCGCTGAAAACGGATTTCATCGCGCACGGCTTGAAAGCGGATGCTTTTCATCAGGAATTGTTCGAGATGCGCTGAATTTCGCCGGTTCATTTTTGCAATCTTCGTTCCTTCCCGAAACGAATCGGTTTCCGGGTACGATACCGCTCCGGTTCCGTATACTGTCTTCCGACTCATGGATTCCCTCGTGCTTTTTCATTCCTCCTTGAAAATCCTGTGGCTCTTGTGTGTCACGGCGGCATTGGCGACCTGTGGCGATGCTCCTAAAAAGGACGCCGAGACGCTTCTTCGTAAGGGCATGGCGCTGAAAAACCAGTGGGCAAGAGAGGAGGCCATCGCCGTTTATGACGAGCTCGACCGCCGCTTTGGCAAGAGCAACTTGCCCAAGGTGCGCCAAGTGGTCGCCAAGGCGCTTCTCTACAAGGCAGTATCCCTGGGACGGCAGGGCAAGGCCGAGGGAGAAATCGCCGTCTATGAGGAGATCGACCGCCGCTTTGGCCGGGATGGCTCACCCGACATACATGAAGTGGTCGTTAATGCGCTTATCTACAAGGGCATGAGCCTCGATAGGAAACAGGGCAGGCGCGAGGAAGCCATTGCCAGCTATGATGAGGTCGACCGTCGTTTTGGCCAGGATGCCTCGCTTGATAGGCGCAAGCAGGTCTTCTATGCGCTTGAACACAAGGGCAGGGCGCTGGCGCGACAGGGCAGGCAAGAGGAGGCCTTCGCCGTTTATGAGGAAATCGTGCGCCGCTTCGGCGATGACGACGCCCCGGAAATGCGCAAATGGGTTGCCCCGATGCGCTGGGTGCTGGAAGCGCGGGACGATGAAAAACAGGCGCGCGGCGTTCAGGGAACGGGACGTTGAAGAAAACCATCTTTGCCATCGTCGCCTCGCTTCTGGTCCTCGCGCAGATTCATTTCATCGTCTGGATGCGTTTTGGCTTTCGGCAACTTCTCCATGTGTATGAGTGGCTCGGTATCGAGCCAACGGCGTACACAAAATTCATGCTCACCGAGGACGGCCTGCGGCAACTTTCCAGTATGTATAAGTCGCTCGGCGTCAAGCCAACGGCGTACACAAAATTCATGTTTGCCCACATCGATCTGTGGTGGATTTTGCCCTTCCTTTGCGGACTACTGGTTTATTGGACATTCCGGCGCTGGTCGTGGGGACGCGCCGTCATCACCCTGCTGACGATGGTGGTCTGCTACGCCGTCCTGTTCTGGTCCGCTTATTCGCCCTTTTTGGCGTTCTCCATGTAACCCCGCTTGTCATCGATCGGAGAAAAACGCGAAAAAGCAAGAACGGAAGAGGTCGGAGGCATGTCGTTTTTTCATTTTTCTCCATCCGGACTGGCGCCGGACATGGCGGTTCATTTGCGCGCCAGATGTACCGGGATGCGCCGCGATCCGAACGGTTTGCCGAATTTACCGTAATGGCCGGCGATCTTCGTGCCGCAGTGCGGGCAGCAGCCGTTCTCGGGCAGGTCGTAATGGTGGATCGCGTACCAGTCGCGCACGATCAGCGCGGCGTGGCAGCCGGGACAGAAGGTGGTGTCGCCTTCCGTGTCATGCACGTTGCCGGTATAGACGTAACGCAGTCCGGCGTCCATGGCGATGTTGCGGGCGAGGGTCAGCGTCGATGGCAGCGTCGGCGGCG
>JAISNE010000240.1 GCA_031276375.1 Accumulibacter sp. | reverse complement strand
AATCGAGGCAAAAAAAATCCCGAGCCGGTATGGCTCGGGATGTAAATCCCATCGTTGCGATGGGTCAGGGAGGGTCAAACGTTGCCAGCGGGGGACGCTGAAGCAACGGGACGCAGTTTACGTTTTCGCCGCGGCCTTTGTCTGTGGCGCTTTGTGGCCGGTTGTGTAACAGTCTGTGCGACGACATCCGGCCGGCTCAATTTGTTCCGCGCAGCGCGGCCAGCAGTTTGCCGTGGATGCCGCCGAAGCCGCCGTTGCTCATCACCAGGATGTGGTCGCCCGCCCGCGCCTCGCGCACGATGCCGTCCAGCAGAGTGTCGAAGTCGCTGGTCACCATCGCCTTTTCCCCGAGCGGCGCCAGCGTCTCGGCCGCGTTCCAGCCCAGATGGGCGGCGTGACAGTAGACGCGGTCGGCGTCGGCCAGACTGGCGGGCAGCCGCGCCTTCATCGTCCCCAGTTTCATGGTGTTCGAACGCGGTTCGAGCACGGCCAGGATGCGTCCGCCCGCATGCGTTCCGATTTTCCGCCGCAATCCCGCGATGGTCGCGGCGATCGCCGTCGGATGGTGGGCAAAGTCGTCATAGACCGCGACACCCCGCTCGACGCCGAGCAGTTCCATCCGGCGCCTGACGTTGACAAAGCGCGACAGCGCATCGAGTCCGCGTTCCGGCGATACACCGGCATGACGGGCGGCCAGCAGCGCCGCCACCGCGTTGTCGCGGTTATGCTCGCCGGTCAGCGCCCAGCGGGCCGCCGCGACCGTCGCGCCGTCGTGCGTCAGGCGGATTTCGCCCGCCGCGTCGTCGCCGGCGGCGCGCCATCCGCCGGCGCCGTTGAAGCGCTCGACCGGCGTCCAGCAGCCGCGCGCCAGGACCCGTTCGAGGCTGGCTTCCGCCGCGTTCGAGACGATCAGTCCGCTACGCGGCAAGGTGCGCACGAGGTGGTGAAATTGCGTTTCGATGGCCGCCAGATCGGCAAAGATGTCCGCGTGATCGAACTCCAGGTTGTTCAGCACGACGGTTCGCGGACGGTAGTGGATGAACTTGGAACGCTTGTCGCAGAAGGCCGTGTCGTATTCGTCGGCCTCGATCACGAAAAACGGCGAATCGCTCCTCTCTCCGCGCAAACGCGCGGAAACGCCGAAATTCAGCGGCACGCCGCCGATCAGAAAACCGGGGCCAAGACCCGCGTCTTCAAGAATCCACGCCAGCATCGACGAGGTGGTCGTCTTGCCGTGCGTCCCCGCCACCGCCAGCACCCAGCGTCCGCCCAGCACGTTGTCGGCCAGCCACTGCGGGCCGGAAACGTGGCGCAGGCCACGGTCGAGGATTTCTTCGAGCAGCGGATTGCCGCGGGAAATGGCGTTGCCGATCAGGAAACAGTCCGGATTCAACGCCGTCTGTTCGGGAGCGTAGCCTTCGATCAGATCGATCCCCGCCTTTTCGAGCTGCGCGCTCATCGGCGGATAGACTCCGGCGTCGCATCCGCTGACGCGATGGCCCGCCGCGCGCGCCAACTGGGCGATGCCTCCCATGAAAGTACCGCAAATACCGAGGATGTGAATATGCATGCAGGGAATCCACGTTAAAATGGCCTGGACAGCGGCTCCGGAAACCATCCCGACAGCGCGCTCCGCCCGGCGGATTTTACGCGGAACACGCGCTCCGCGGCTTTTCCACGAGGCTGTACCGATGTTTCAATCCACGCCCGTGACTTAGGCGACAACGCATGGAAGGGGTTGCGGGGTTGCGCCCCTCCCATGCCAGATTGTCCCCCTGAAGGAAGGGGGGAGGTTTCCAACCGGAGTTTGTTTTCGATGAGCAAAGACCACGTTTCTCCCGGCGCTCCCCGGCAATGCTCGCGCATCGCTGGCCTGGCCGCCCGGCTGATGGCGGAAAACGGAATCGACGATTACTCGATCGCCAAGCGCAAGGCGGCGGCGATTCTCGGCCTGCCCGCCAGCGCGCGCCTGCCCGAGAACGCCGAGGTCGAAGCGGAACTGCGCGCCTATCAACGGCTGTTCCAGGAACGGGAGCAAAGTGAAAGGCTCGCCGGCCTCCGGCAAAAAGCCGTCTCTTTCATGGAAATCGTGCGGCGATTCAATCCCTATCTGTCCGGCGCGGTGCTCGACGGCACGGCGGGAAAGGGCGCCGACATCGATCTCCAGTTGTTCCCCGACAGCGCCAAGGAAGTCGAAATCTTCCTGCTCAACGAGCACATCGAATACCGGCACAGCACGCCGCGCTCGAAACGCGCCGAAGCCGTATTGACCATCCACGACGGCGGTACGGCGATCAACCTCATCGTCTATCCGCCCCAGGACGAACGCATCGTGTCGCGGACGCGGGATGGCCGGATCCGGCCGCGCGCGCGCATCGACGCGCTCAGGCGGATGCTCCGCGCTCCCGGCGACGATAGCCTCGACCCGCAGTCGAAATAGCCGCGCATGCATTGGCTTTCCCTCGGCATCGAGACCGACGGCCGCCACGCCGAGCCGCTGGCCGACGCGCTGCTCGACGCCGGCGCGCTCTCCGCCGGCATCGAGGATGCCGACGCCGGCACGGCGGATGAAACAGCGCAATTCGGCGAACCCGGCTCGGCCGCCACGCCGGGCTGGGCGCGTTCGCGCGTCATCGCCCTGCTCGACGCCGACACCGACGTCGACGCCTTGCTCGGGGACTGCG
The DNA here is from genome assembly GCA_031276375.1 of Accumulibacter sp. Lineage (GTDB taxonomy): Bacteria > Pseudomonadota > Gammaproteobacteria > Burkholderiales > Rhodocyclaceae > Propionivibrio. Next base: position 393 of record JAISNE010000240.1, on the reverse strand, counting down.
CCAGGGCCGCCGGTCTTCCCGGCGTTCCCGCCCACACCGTCGAAAGGGTGGAAGAGCAGGATTGGGTGCGCCTCACCCAGGCGCAATTCGAACCGATCCGCGTGTCCGGCCGTCTCTGGATCGTGCCCTCCTGGCACAGCGCGCCGGACCCGGCGGCCATCGTCCTGGTCCTCGATCCGGGCATGGCCTTCGGCACGGGATCGCACCCGACCACCCGGCTGTGCCTCGAATGGCTGGAACGCACCGTAACGCCGGGCTGTTCGATGCTCGATTACGGTTGCGGTTCGGGCATCCTGGGGATCGCCGCCGCCCGGCTCGGCGCCACGGATGTGCTCGGCGTCGACATCGACCCGCAGGCCGTCACCGCCGCCCGGAACAACGCGGCGCGCAACG
>JAISNE010000223.1 GCA_031276375.1 Accumulibacter sp. | reverse complement strand
CTGCCTTGGCGGGGCGCGAAGCGCCGGTAATTGACTGTCAGGACCTCTTTTATCCATGACCGATATTTCTCCTGCTCGCAAAAAAAGCTTGCTTTTGAACACAGTTGCTGTCCTCTGTCCTCCGACCCCGTCTCGCCCGCTTCGTGGGACTATACGAAAATGACCGCAATCCTGATACGTCGGACTTACATATCAACGGCCTATTGAGCGCAACTTGGTATAACCTGTAGAGAAGCGCCGGAAGGCGGAATTTTCTTTCCATTCTCCTCTCGGGAGAAGGTGTCGAAGGCGGATGAGGGCGGCGGTTCAGTTTGCCCAAACGTTCATTGTCACGGAACCGGCGGCCCTCTTCCACAAGCGGGCAAGAAGAACAACATCCCTGGCCTTCACAGATATATGTCAATCAGAAGCGATCTTTTTTCGTTTGAGATCAACGTCATATCGTCGTCTCAGCCGGTCTTTGGAAGCCGGATCATTCCACTGAGCCCACAAGGCTGTGGAAATAGGCGTCTGAATGGCCTTTGTCTATGTCGCTCACGAAGGAGCGAGGGATTCGGGCGATCCGGAAGTCGGGATGGTGACGCTCGAACCAGGCGACCACGGCGAAGATCGCGGCCTGGTCAAGTCCCCATCCCCAGCGGTCACAAGCCAGCAGGTGATTGATCTGGCGCGCCAGGGTGCGCGTAAAGCGCAAGGTCGCGGGGGACGGGGCGTAATAGCTCATTGACAAGTAGTATTCTTCGTACAGGCAGCGCGCCCGCGCCCGCCCGTCCAGCGGAATGATGCCGAGGTGGGGCGCCGGGTCGCCCGCCTCGGCCAACAACGTGTCGATCGGGCGTCGCGCAAGCATGTCCGCGTCGATGATCCACAGCGGCTGGGCGTACTGTTCCAGCAGGCGCGGCAGGATGCGGAAACGCGCGCAGGCGTAATAGGTGCGCGTCTCGATGATGCGGCGCGTATCCGAGGTCTCGGTGGCTCGCGGCGCCATGCGCTCGACCGTCGCGCACAGCGGTGTTCCGGATTGCCGCAAGCCGGCGATCCAGTCTCCTGTCTCCGGCGCTGGATTGATCAAGTGGATATGCAACCGCCAGCCGTCTTGCGGATAGGTGCGCGCGAGGGAGCTCAGCAAACCCGGCAGGTATCGCTTGGCGTAGCGGTCGTCGACGCCGATGACGAACAGCCGTGTCGCGTCCAGGCGGGGAGGCCGGCACAGCCACTCGAAGCGTTCCGGAGGATCGTCCCATTCCGCCGACGCGTAATGTTGTCCGACATGAGCGTCAGACAGCCGGATCAGGCCCGCCGGCCACGCGTAGTGTTCCGCCATGCGGAGGTAGATCGCGTCGGCCGTTGCGAAATCGCCGCCGGCAATCAGGGCGTTCGCCAGGAGTTCCTGGACGAACGGGTTTCCCGGATGACGCGCATCAAGGATGGACAGGATGTTGCGCGCCTCGCCGTGTTCTCCCGAACGCAATGCAACCTGCGCGAGGAATATCCAGGCCGCGAGATCGTCTTCCGGAACCCGTTCGTCGGGGTAACTCCGCAGAATGTCATCAAAGCGCGCGTCGAGGCAGCAAGTACGCAGATAGCCATAGGCTCTCATGGAATAAGGCATCGCCGCCCATATCCGCTCCAGGAGATGCGCTCTTTCCAATCCACGGCATGTCCGGAAGGTCCGCTCCAGCAATTCGTCCAGCGCCGCCGCCAGGGCGGGTTCCTGATTGGTCTGGCGAAAGCACTCATAGACCGCGACCAGCGCCGGAACTTCCGTAGCCAGACAAAATTCCCCGGCTTTCGCCATCATCTCCGGCAAAACCGGCGGGCTGCCGCCCCGCCGTGACAACTCGTCGACCAGCAAAGCGCCGAGCAGCGGCTCGACCGTGGGATTCGCCGTCACCCGCAGCGCCGCGTCAAGGGTTGCCAGCCTGTTCATGCGTGTTGGGGAAAAGCACGGAACCCGCATGGGTTGTGGTGAGCGAAACGAACCGCAACGCGGCCACGGTTCGCCATGAACGCCCTGTTCCCGGCGCGGGCAAGCGGCAAAATGCGAGAACACGCCTCGGACGGGCCGTGAAGAAACCGGCGTTTCCTCCAAGCCAGTTTCGGAAGACGCGGCGCGGCAACGAGGCAACGGATTCCCCGAAACGGCGATCCGGCCGCGTCATCGACCGAGGCCGGGCGATGGAATCGCCGAAGGAATGTCACCACTCGATGCATGGATCGTCGCGTTGCATGACCGGAATTTTTCATCGCGTTTTCAGCAAGCATAGCATGACCGTAAATTGGACATCCGTTGTTCCGGGCACGGTTCATCATCGCGCGCCCGCGAAAAAACAAGTTCCACGAAGCGGGCGGGACGCTCGCCGCGCTCCCGGTCTTTCGCGCAAAAGAACCCGTGGAGCGCGGGCGTCCCGCCCGCAATGCGAGCCGCGGGCTTGCGTACCGACGCGTCTTTCATCTCCCCGCGGCCGGAACAAGCCGCCCGGATCGCCTGTCAAACACACCGCCAGGAGCAGTAAGCGGCTTCGGGGATGCCTTCCGCCTCTTTCCGATCACCGCGGAATCGCGGACAATTCCGCGCCGCGTAATTGGGCGAATGCAAGACCCGCGAGACCGGTGGTTGCGTTTTTGGGAGTTGCCGTGCCATGATTGCACTGTTTTACACCGTGTCACGAGGATTTCTCGGGCAGTCATTTCAGCGAAAATGTTCAGGGTGATTCTGCTGCAAGCGGCGGCGGGCGTGTTTGCCGCGGTGGTTGGCGGCTTGATCGCCGGTTGGCGGGGAAGTATTTCGGCGGCGCTGGGGGGAGGGGCGTGTATTCTCCCCAATCTGCTTTTGGCGTTACACTTGAAGTGCGTCGCCCATCGTCCGGGCGCGGGCTTTTTGGTTAACTTCCTGTTTGGCGAGATCGTCAAACTGGCGCTGATTGCCGGTTCGCTGGTCGTGATCGCGCGGGAGTACGGCGATCTGCACGCGCCTTCGTTGCTGATCGGTCTGGTATTTGCCACACAGGTGTTGTTTTTTTGGGGTTTCTGGAAGAAGAACTGAACATGTCGACAACGGGTCATGAAGCTGCCGCGAGCGCGCCGAATGCCGGTGAGTACGTCCTT
>JAISNE010000215.1 GCA_031276375.1 Accumulibacter sp. | reverse complement strand
CAACATCGAACGCATCGACCTTCTGGACAATGGACAGAAGCACCGCGTGGACAATCTATCGTTGCAGGACGTGATAGACATTACCGGCAACGACAATATCCTGACCATCCTGGGCGGTTCCGGCGATTCCGTGAGCTTGAAGGATGGCGCGGGCGCCGAGTGGACAAGGAGCGGCACGGAAGTCGGCACGGGAGTCGATACGGGCCATGTTTTCGATGTCTATACCAATGCATACGATTCGACAGTGAAGGTGCTGATCGAGCAGCAGATCGACCAGAACATCGTTCCATGATGGCCGGGCCGGCGCGCGGGCAGCGGAAAGGGCGGCGGTGTACCGCCCTTTTTTTTGCGGGACGCGCGCGAGTAGCCGAGATCGACACGCAAGTCCGATACCAAGTTGCGCTCAACAGGTCGTTTATACTCAAGTCCGACGTGTCGAGATTCCGGTCATGACGGCGCAGCCTCGGCAATCCCCTTTTTTCGCGGAGCGCGGCCCAAGGTAGGGGGAGCATCCTGCTCCCCACGGGCGCGCAAGCGCCCGTTCAAACAAGGGGGAGCAGGATGCTCCCCCTACCTTACGGCGCGGTCAAGCCATCGTGATACGCCAGGAATGACCGAAAGCTTGACACGCCGGACTTGAGTATTGACGGCCTGTTGAGCGCAACCTGGTATGACCGGCAGGCGTCCATGGCCGCTCGTTTCGCCAGAGTACAGCGCGTTTGATTTTCGGACACGCATTAGATCATTTCAACAATGATATTGTACATCAAACTGCCTCTGTGCCCCGCACAGGCAGATCGACAGAATATTTTCAAAGTTAAACTGCTCTAGCGTGAAAGAAACGTGGCTGGCGGTGGCGGTCAATTGCCCTTGCTTTCCGCCATGACTTCGCTGGGCCGCCGCTCTTCCCCGAAAAACGCCAGCACCTCGTCCAGCGCGCGCGTGCGCCGCATCGGCGGCAGACTGCGCCAGATATGCCGGCCGTAGTGTTTTCCGACCAGGCGCGGATCGCAGATCATCAGTACGCCGCGGTCGGTCTCGTCGCGGATCAGGCGGCCGGCCCCTTGCTTGACGTTGATTACCGCGCGCGGCAACTGGTAATCCATGAAGGCGTTGCGCCCCTCGGCCTTCATGCGCTCGATGCGCGCCGAAAGCACCGGGTCGTCGGGCGGCGCGAAGGGCAGCTTGTCGATGATTACCAGCGACAGCGCCTGACCGCGCACGTCGACGCCTTCCCAGAAACTCTGGCTGCCGACCAGGATGGCGTTGCCGAGCCGGCGGAAGCGTTCGAGCAGTTCGTTCTTGCCGCCTTCGCCCTGAAGCAGCAGCGGCAACTCCAGGCCGGCGCGTTCGAGCCGCTCCTGCAAGAGTTCGTGCACGCGGCGCATGGCGCGCAGCGAGGTGCACAGAAAGAACGCTCGTCCGCCGCTCGCGCGCACCACCGGAAAGGCCGCTTCGAGCACGGCTTCCGTGTACCCCAGGCTGTTCGGCTCGGGCAGGCCCAGCGGCGCGTAGAGCATGGCTTGCCGCGGGTAGTCGAACGGGCTGTCCCAGGCGGCCGAATCGGCGTCGGCAAGGCCCATCTCGCCGCAGTAGTGGCTGAAATCCTTTTGCACGGCGAGCGTCGCCGAAGTGAAGATCCACGCGCGCGGATGACCGCTCATTTGCTTTTGCATGATGCTGGCGACGTAGAGCGGCGTGGCGTTCAGTTGCAGCACATGCGTATAGGTCTCGCCCCAGCGCACGTAATCGGGCGCTTTCCCGTCCCCTTGTTCCGCACCGCCCTGCCAGCGGCGCAGTTGCGCCGTCAGTTCGCCGGCGCGGCGCCAGCAGTTCTCCAGTCCTTCCGAGCGCGACGCCTGCGTTTCCAGCAAAGCGGCAAGCGCGTCCAGTTCGCGCAGCAGACCGGCGAGGCCGTTGGTAAAACCCATGCGCGCTTCGAGCTGGGAGAGGGAGAAACGCGCCGGTTCGATCGGCAAGGTCAGGCGCAAATCCTTCGCGGCCTTCTCGACACTGCCGCAGACCTTTGGCAAATCGGAACAGTCGCGCGCCGAAGCCAATCCCTCGACGCGCGTGTCGCGCGCCAGATCGAGCACCTGCGCCGTGGATACGTTGTCGCCGAAGAACAGGCTGGCCGTTTCCGGCAACTGGTGGGCCTCGTCGAAGATCACCGTATTGCACGCCGGCAGGAGTTCCGCCGTGCCTTCGTCGCGCAGCATCACGTCGGCGAAGAACAGGTGATGGTTGACCACCACCAGGTCGGCGGCGAGCGCCTCGCGCCGGGCGGCGAGCACGAAACACTCCTTGTGCTGCGGGCAATCCTGGCCGAGGCAGTTCTCGCGCGTCGACGTGACCAGGGGCCATACCGGCGAGTTTTCCGGCACGTTGACGCACTCGGCCTTGTCGCCCGTCCGGGTCTGCTTGGCGAAGCGGGCGACGCGCGCGGCGTTGGCCGCGTCCTCGCGCGAAAAGAAGCGCCCGTCGTCCTGCGCGCGCCGGAGATGGTAATGGCAGACATAATTGGCGCGTCCCTTCAGGAGCGCCACCTTGACCGGCGCGCCGAGCGCCTTTTTCACCGTCGGGATGTCCTTCGAGAAAAGCTGATCCTGCAAATTCCGGGTGCCGGTCGAGACGATCACCTTGCCGCCCGAGAGCATCGCCGGGACGAGATAGGCGAACGTCTTGCCGGTGCCCGTGCCGGCCTCGGCGACGAGCACCTTGTTGCCGTCGATCGCCGCCGCGATGCGTTCGGCCATTTCAAGCTGCTGCGGGCGCAGGCGATAACCGGGAATGCCGGCGGCAAGCACGCCGCCAGGGGTGAAAATATCGGCGAGCGAGGACACTACGGCGCGCTTTCCAGGAACGCGCGTGTCCGCGAATGCGTCCGCGCGGCCAATGGCACGGCCTCGGCGGCACGGATCGCGACCGGGCGGAAGGCGGCAAGCGCGCCGGCGCCCGACGAGAGAAGCGGAAAAATATCGAACACGTCACCCACGAAGAAACCCGGAACGGAAAAATCCGGCCGCCGGACGGACGGCGCGGAAAGGCTGTCAGTCTACCATCGCTGACAACGCCTGGTTAGCGGACAATTCATGTGCTGCAAAACCGGACAAGGCTAAAAGCTCGTGACAGAATCGCGGCGTTCCACTCGTCGTTCGGCAACGAGGGCCGGAACGATATCCGTCCGCGAGAAATCGCCTTTGAAAAATAATGAGTAAAGCGTCGGAGTCATTTTGTTTTCAAGTGCCATGAGTTGAAACTCCGCCCCTTTTTAATTGCGCGCTGCCGTATTTTTCCCCGCCAGTTGCGCCAACCGGCGGGCAGGCCGCGTGGGACGAGCCGTGTGTTTGAATGTTCTTCACGCGCGGGATTATACTGGCGCCGGATTTTCGCGTCCGCCATCGCGTGACGGCGCGGCCAGGCCGGGACGCCGACGTCGTCCGGCTCGTCCCGGCGCATGACCCAAACGAGGCTTGACGAGCAGGCTCGGGGTACTGAACAAAGGGAAAAAAATGATGAGATTGTTTCGCGTGGCCGTGCTTACCCTGATTCTGGCTTTGCTCATTCCGGTGCTTCTGGACCGCCTGAGCATCCTGAACGAGTATGGCGAGTATGGAGCGGACGGCGAATATGGCAAGCAGATCATCCCTCCCCCCGAAATCAAACCTCGCAGCGCTTATCGCGCCGAGGTCACCAAGGGAAAGGAAGCGATTTCCCGCTTGAAGGAAAATCATCTGATTTCAGTGAGCGAGCGCGTTTTGGATGAGGTCCGTCT
>JAISNE010000393.1 GCA_031276375.1 Accumulibacter sp. | reverse complement strand
CCTCTCCGGCGCGCAGGGGAGTGCGCAGGTCTGCGCCATCGCTGGCGAACAGGCAGGTGTAGAGCTTGCCGTCGGTAGACAGGCGCAGGCGGTCGCATTCATGGCAGAAGGTTTGCGTCACCGAGGCGATGACGCCGATCTCGCCGCCGCCATCGATGAATTGCCAGCGCTTCCCCACCTCGCCCGCGTGACGCGGCGCCAGCGGACGCAGCGGGAATTCCTGGTCGATGCGCGCCAGGATTTCGTCGGCGGGCGCCACGTTGTCGAGCCGCCAGCCGTTGGTCGTCCCGACATCCATGAATTCGATGAAACGCAGGATGACGCCGGTGTGGCGGAAATGCCGAACCAGCGGCAGGATTTCACTTTCGTTGACCGCGCGCTTGATAACGGCATTGACCTTGAGCGGCGCGAACCCCGCCGCCTGGGCGGCGTTGATGCCTTCCAGCACGGCGGCAAGCGGCGCGTCGCTTCCACAGATGCGCTGAAAAACCGTCTCGTCAAGAGCGTCGAGACTGACGTTCAGGCGCGCAAGGCCCGCGTCCTTGAGCGCGCGCGCCTTTTTCGACAGCAGGACGCCGTTGCTGGTCATGGCGAGTTCGATGGGCCGACCCGTCTCGTCGCGCAACCCGGCCAGCATTTCAACCAGGCGCTCGATGCCGCGACGCAGCAGCGGTTCGCCGCCGGAGAGACGAATCTTGCGCACGCCGAGGGCAACGGCCTGCCGGGCGACGCGGACAATTTCCTCGAAGCTCAGGAGATCGGCATGGCGCAGAAAAACGAAGTCCCGCCCGAAAGCCTCGCGCGGCATGCAATAGGCGCAGCGCAGATTGCAGCGGTCGGTGACCGAAATGCGCAGGCCGCGCAGGGGCCGCCGCAAGGCGTCAAGCAAGGTGTCGACAGGCGGAACTGAAACGAACATCAGGGCTTGTCCGGCCTTACTCTCTTTTCGTGACCGCGGGACGGAGGACCTCCTGGGGAATGCCCGTCTCTTCGAGAGAACCGACGCCCTGGTCGATTTGCGGCAAGCGGTGGGCAATGCCCTTGTGGCAGTCGATGCAGGTCTGCCCGGTGCGCAAGCCTTCTTCGTGCTGCTGAACCGAGCGGTAGCCTTGCAAGCCATAGTCGAAGGAATCGGCGTCATGACAATTGCGGCATTCCTGCGAGTCGTTGGCTTTCATGCGCTCCCATTCGCGCCGGGCCATTTCCGGGCGCCGGGCCTCGAATTTTTCCGGCGTGTCGATGGTGCCCAGAATGGAATGATAAAGGTCCTTGGAAGCCTTGATCTTGGCGATCATCTTGGGCATGAATTCCTTCGGCACGTGGCAGTCCGAGCACATCGCCCGCATGCCGGAGCGGTTGGCGTAGTGGATGGTGTCCTGGTATTCGCGGTAGTTGTTGTTCCTCATTTCGTGGCAGGAAATACAGAACGCCTCGGTGTTCGTCTCGTTCATCGCCACGTTGAAGACGACCACGGAGACGATGCCCAGGACGAAGGTGGCGAGCGCGCCGGCCAGAATGAAGCGAAACTTGCGAATGAAGCAACACCCGCGTCCGAATAGGCTTGGCTTGGTCATGTTCATCTCCCCGGAGAGTCAGCGGGTGTTCGGACGCTGGTAGGTATTGGCGATCAGCGGTTTGGCGTCGACTTGCGGAATGTGGCATTGCACGCAGAAATAGCGCCGCGGCGAAATATTGGCGAGTTCCTTGCCGTCGGCGTCCTGGAAGTGGGTCAGCGAGATCTTGGTGGCTTTTTCCTTGCGGTAGTTTTCCCAGGAATGGCAATCGAGACACTTGTTGAAATTCTTGGTCACGGGATAGATGTCGGTCGGATGCGACACCAGCGGCGGTTGCAGGGTGAAATCGCGCTCCAGCGGATCGTCCTCGATGGCTTTCTTGAGCGCGTCTCCGGATACGGGCGCCGCCGACGGGATGGGCGCGCCGCGCAGGGTGGCCAGTCCGCCGTCGTCGGCGGCAAGGGACGCGCAGGGCAACAGCATCAGGCCGGCGAACAGGGGAGCCTGGAAAACAGCAAGGAGACGGCTTTTCATGATGAACTCCTTCGGTCGAAACGATGGGTTAAGCTGAAGACCCGCTGAGCGCAAACGTCTATGCAGCGGCCGCAGGTGGTGCAGAGGGAACTGTAAACGACGGGACTTTCCTGCCCCGCTTTCTTGAGGGCTGGCCGGATGACCTGGGGCTCGGGACAGACGGCGAAGCAGTCCATGCAATCGTCGCAGGCGTCGCGCCGGGGCGCGGCCACCCGCAAGAGCGCGGTCTTGCCGAGCAGGCTGTAGAACGCGCCCATCGGGCACAGATGTCCACACCAACCCCGGCTGACGACGAGCATGTCGTAGAAAAACACGGCGGCGAGGAAGAATAGCCCCGCGCCCATGCCGAACAAAATCCCGCGATGCGCGATCGATACCGGGTTGAGCCATTCCCAGGCCAGCGTGCCGGTGACGGCGGCGGCGGCGAAGGTGCCGGCCAGGAACCAGTAGCGCGTGCGGGCGTCGGGCGCGTGACCGGACTTGATGGCGAGGCGCCGCCG
>JAISNE010000165.1 GCA_031276375.1 Accumulibacter sp. | reverse complement strand
TCGCGGAAAACGACCCGGCCGTCCAGCCATAAGGCGACGGAACCCGGATCGGCGGCGGTTTCGAGGGCGAGGATTTTCATCGGCGAATATTCTACCCGCTGTCTTCGCGCCCACCTACTCCAGGGCCGGAGCATCAGGGCAATCGCATTTAGCTTTTTTGACGAGTCCGGGCAGGGATGCGCGAGCGGGATGCCCATTCGGCGTCCGGGAAGGAACGGCAGCCCCCGCGCGCTTCGTCGCTGACGAAGGTTTCATCATCCGGGGTGGCATCGATTCATGCCATGACCGTTGGGGCCACGAACCTCGGCGATTCCGGGCGCGGTCGTTATCGCGTCCGCAAAAAAGCAAGACCCACGAAGCGGGCGAGACGCCCGCGCTCCCGGATTTTGGCGCGAGCCGCTTCCTTCATATTGGTATTAGGACTTTATCATCGGCTTTGGCCGTAAAAAAGGCCTGACCGCGAACACGGTCGATCTCCCGCAAGCGGGCGAGAGGAACGACCCCGCCCCCGCGCCCCTGCTCCTCAGCGTTTGCGCTCCTGTTCGAGGAGATGGGGCAGCGCCATGCGCAGGTAGTAGCCCATCGACCAGAGAGTGAGCACGGCCGCCACGTAAATCAGCCACGTGCCCAGAAGATGGATGTCGATGCCAAGCAGGGAGTGGTGGTAGAGCAGCATCGGAATCGCGGTCATCTGGGCCACCGTCTTGATCTTGCCGATCATCGAGACCGCCACGCTCTTGCGCGCGCCGATCTGGGCCATCCATTCGCGCAGGGCGGAAATGGTGATTTCCCGGCCGATGATGATGACCGCGATCAGCGCGCCAACGCGGTCGAGATGAACCAGCATGATCAGCGCGGCGGCGACGATCAGCTTGTCCGCCACCGGGTCCAGGAAGGCGCCGAACGCGGAGGTCTCGTTCCAGCGGCGCGCCAGGTAGCCGTCCAGCCAGTCGGTCCACGCGGCGACGACAAAAACCACGGTCGCCGTCAGGTCGCGGCCGACCGGGCGCAGCCACGATTCGGGCATGTAGTACAGGGCGATGAGCAAGGGAATCAGGATGATCCGCAGCCAGGTCAGAAGGATCGGAATGTTTGTTGGCATCAGTGCAAAGCCGCGTGGATTTTCTCAGCCAGTTCCCGGCTGATTCCCGGGACGGCGCTCAGTTGGTCGACTCCCGCGCTGGCAATGCCTTGCAATCCGCCGAAACGGGCGATCAGCGCCTTGCGCCGCCGGGGACCGACGCCGTCGATGTCCTCGAGGCGCGAAGTCTTGCGGGTCTTGCCGCGCCTCAGCCGGTGGCCCGACACGGCGAAACGGTGCGCCTCGTCGCGGATTTCCTGGATCAAATGCAACGCGGGATGTTCCGCCGGTAATTGTACCGATTCGCGCCCGTCGGGGAAAATCAAAGTCTCCAATCCGGGCTTGCGCCCTTCGCCCTTGGCGACGCCGAGCATGGGCAGGTGCGACAGGCCGAGTTCTTCCAGCGCCGAGGCGGCGGCGCCGACCTGCCCCTTGCCGCCATCGATGAGAATCAGCGACGGGGACAGGCTTTCGCCGCTGACGACTTTTTCATAGCGCCGCGTGACGGCCTGGCGCATCGCGGCGTAATCGTCGCCCGGCCGCACGTCCCTGATGTTGAAACGCCGGTATTCCGACTTGCGCATGCCGTTGCCCTGATAGACGACGCAGGAGGCCACGGTCGATTCTCCCTGCGTATGGCTGATGTCGAAACACTCGATGCGCGTTTCCCCCCCTTCGCCGCGCTCATCCGGCTCCAGATTCAGGAGTTCCCGCAAGGCTTCCAGGCGGGTTTCCTGGCGCGCCAGCTGGCCGCGCCGGGCGGCGATGGCCAGGCGGCCGTTCTGCTCGGCCATGTCGACCCAGACTTTGTGCAGGGTCAGCCGAGGCTCGGCGAGCGGAACCGGCCGTCCGGCCAGTTCCGCCAGCGTCTCGGCGGCTTCGCCGTCGGGCAAGGCGAGGTTGACGAAAATGCGCGCGGGGATCGGATGCGTCAGGTAATGCTGGAACAGGAAGGCGGTCAGCACTTCGGCGGGCGCGCTGTCGCCGGCGTTGCTCGGAAACCGCGGTTTGTCGCCGAGATGCCTGCCGCCGCGCACCATTGCCAGATTGACGCAGCGCAAGCCGCCGTCTTCCACGGCGACCAGCACGTCTACGTCCTCGCCGCGCGCGCTCTCCACATACTGCTTGTCCTGCACGCGGCGCAGCGACAAGATGCGGTCGCGGTATACCGCGGCCTGCTCGAAAGCCAGTTCGGCGGCGGCCCGATCCATCGCCGCGCTGAGCCGCGCGATGATTTCCTGTTGCCTCCCTTGCAGGAACATCGACGCCATCTGCACGTCCTGCGCGTAGGCTTGCGGCTCGATCAGGCCGGCGCAGGCGCCGGAACAGCGTTTGATCTGGTACAGGAGGCATGGACGCGAACGGTTGCCGAACACCGAGTTCTCGCAGGTGCGCAGGCGAAACATGCGTTGCAGCAGGGCGACGCTCTCGCGCACCGCGGTGGAGGACGGATACGGCCCGAAATAATCGGCGTCGCGGCTGGTTGCCCCGCGGTAGAACGCCAGCCGGGGATAAGGGTCGTGCGAAATGACGATGTACGGGTACGATTTGTCGTCGCGGAAGAGAATGTTGTAACGCGGCGCGAGACGCTTGATCAGATTGTTTTCGAGCAGCAGCGCCTCGGCTTCCGAGCGCGTGACGGTCGTTTCGACCTGGGCGATCTGCGCCACCATCAGCGCGATGCGCGGACTCGGATGATGGTCGCGGAAATAGGAGGCCACCCGCTTCCTGAGATTTTTCGCCTTGCCCACGTAGAGCACTTTGCCCTGCGCGTCGATCATGCGATAGACGCCCGGCAGGTCGGTCAGCGTGGCGAGCAGGTTTTTCGGATCGAAGGTTTCGTCCATGTCCGTTTCAATTCACCTCCGGCCTGGCCGGACGAAACGGAAGAGTTTACGCCGGTTCGGGAGACAGGAGGCGAAGGACATTCAGTGACCGGCGCCACGCGCCGCGAATATGACTGTCTTCGATCACCTGTTCTCTGATCCGGAACGCGCCACCTCTCGCCCATCCGCATCGCTACCCACGCGAACACGGTCAATTTTTGGTCAAGATTGGATGGGGCAGAAAAAACGCCACGGGTTACTGTGGCGTAGATTATTGATTCACAAAAGAAATCTGGTAGGGCGTGTAGGGATCGAACCTACGACAAACGGATTAAGAGTCCCACTGATTGGTAGTTGATGGAACATAAAGCGTAGCGTTTTCAAACACTTGCATCGATAGCCGACTTCTAACCGGCTACGTTTTGTGTCCATTTTAGGTCAATTTTGGGTGGCTATGGTCAAGATTTGGTCAATATTTTCCGGGTTGCCATCGTTTGTCTGTTTGTTTCAATCCATGCCCGTGAACGTGCGACACAGTTGGGTGGACAGATACTCCAGGGCCTTGACCTATTACAACTCGAGCGCCGCAGATATCGCGCGGCGGATCGAGGGGTCGGATGATTGAGTTTTTTCCGTCGATGAGTTGAGCGTCCGGCGGTATCCAAAACGCTGGTATCCAAAAATTCGTTTTTGGATACTTTTCCCCCCGGATCCCTTATGGGAACACGCTTTCACGCTGGTATCCAAAAAAGTATCCAAGAATTCGGTTTTGGATACTTTGGATACTTTTCCCCGGATTCCTTCCGGAAACACGTCCGGGAATGCGCTTCCCCCCTGAAGGAATGGGATTCTTTGGCCGGTGATCCGAAGATCTCGGGTACGAACGAGATTGGAGGAAAGCATGGCGACGAAGCGCGAAGAATTGTTGAATAAGATACCGACGGGCGTGTCTTCCCCTCCATTTGTCCCGGTCGTGTCCAGAGCGCCTGTCTCGCAAGAACAGATCAATGCGGATCGTTATCCGAATCCGTTGGCGCGCGG
>JAISNE010000150.1 GCA_031276375.1 Accumulibacter sp. | reverse complement strand
TTGTTGCGCCTGACCGGCGATGTTCCATGCAAATTCAATCTGATTCCGTTCAATCCGTTTCCCGGCTCGCCCTTCCGGCGCTCTTCGCCGCCGCGCCTGCGAAGATTCGCCGAGGTGCTGATGAACGCGGGCGTCGTGACCACGACGCGCAAGACCCGCGGCGGAGACATCGACGCGGCATGTGGCCAGCTTGCCGGGCAGGTCCGGGACAAAACCCGGCGTTCCGGGCGGCCGGAGATTGCTATTCATGACATGAGGTGAGATCGCTATGACCAAGGCTATATCCAGGGGCTTCATATCCAGGGGGTTCGCGTGTTTTTGCGCGGTGACGCTGTTGTCGGGTTTCGTTCCGCCGGCGGGGGCGCAGCAGTCGCAGTCGACGCCGGAGTCGTCGGAGGAATTTCCCGGTGCGCTCGTGCCCAAGGATCCGCGGACGCGCGCCAAGGCGCATACCGAGCTGGGGGCGCTTTATTTCCAGGACGGCAATCTGATCGTCGCGCTCGAAGAGCTGACGCTGGCGGCCGCGATCGATCCGGATTACGCGCCGGCGTTCAGCACGCGGGGGCTGGTGCTTTATTACGTGAAGGAATTCGAGTCGGCCGAGCAGGATTTCCAGCGGGCATTGAGCCTCGATGAAAGAAACCCGGAGATCAGCAACAATTATGGCTGGTTTCTCTGCCAGACGGATCGGGCGAAGGAGTCGATCGAGTATTTCGAGCGCGCCTACAAGAATCCGATGTACCAGACGCCGGGCAGCGCCTACCTGAACGCCGGCGCCTGCTACATCAAGATCAATGAACTCGACCTGGCGGAAGAGGCGTTGCGCAAGACTCTTCGCTTGATGCCGGATAATCCGCAGGCACTGTATTACCTGGGCGATGTCTATTATCGGCGCGGTAATTTCGACGCCGCCAGGAAACAGTTGATGGGAGTGCTCAACCTGATCGAACCGGGACCGGAAATACTCTGGCTGCTTTTGCGCGTCGAACGCCGTCTGGGCAATCGGGCGGACGAGCAGAGCCTGACGACCCAACTGCGCCGCAAATTTCCCGATTCCGCGGAATATCAGGAATTGCTGAAAGGGAATTACGAATGAACAAAAAGAAAGCCGTCCCGGATTCGAGGGTCGTTCCGGAACGGGAGGGGAGGATCGTCCCGGAGCGGGATGGGATGGTCGTTCCGGAGGAGGACGGGATGATCGTTCCGGAGGAGGACGGGATGATCGTTCTGGAGGAGGAAGGAATGATCGTTCCGGAGCGGGACGGAATGGTCGTTCCGGACGAGGAGGGGAGGATCGTCCCGGAAGGAGAGGGGAGGATCGTCCCCGAGGGGGAGGAAAGGATCGTCCCCGAGGGGGACGGGATGATCCTCCCGGAGCGGGACGGGTGGGAGCCTGTACTGGCGGAAGACGCCGTCGACGTCGGACAGCGCTTGCGGCTGGCGCGCGAAGCCCGCGGCGCTTCCATCGGAGAAGCGTCGAAGGCGCTCAAGTTGAGTCCGCGCCAGGTGGAAGCCCTGGAGTCGAACGACTGGTCTCAATTGCCCAGGACGGTGACCCGCGGCTTCATCCGCAACTATGCGCGCTATCTCGAAATCGACTCCGGGTCGCTGATGGTGGCGCTGGACCGGGCGCCGATGCCGCGCGGACCCGATCTTGTCGTGGGCGCCGTCTCTTCGGTCAACATGCCGCGCGAAGGGCAGAACGACCGAATGCGCGACTACGCCCGCGTGGTGGCCGGACTGATCGTGCTGGCGCTGGCGCTGCTGGCCTCTTTCTTCGTCGTTCCGGCCGAGACGTGGCAGTCGGGCCTCGAATCGATCAAGGCGCTCGTTTCGGAGAAGGACGCGGTCCTCGATCTTCCGGTGGAACCGGCCGGCGTGGTCGGCGAAACGCCCAATATCATCCGGGCCTCGATGGAGCCGGTGTCCAGCGCCGCGCCGCTTCCTCCCGAAACGCCGTCTCCCGCCGCCGCCGCCGCGGCCCCGGCGGAAGCGGCTCCGGCCCCGCCGGCGCCGACATCGCCGATTTCACCGATTCCATCGATTTCACCGATCCCGCCGGCGCCGCTTCCACCGGTGGCGGATCAGTCCGCGCCGCTCCAGCCGGCGGCGGCCCTGCCGGCGCCGGTGGAACCCGCCGTCAAGGCGCCCGCCGCGGCTTCTCCGGCGGACGGAGCGCTGGCGTTTTCCTTTGCCGAGAATTCATGGGTCGAGGTGCGCGATCGTGACGGTCAGGTCATCTTTTCCCAGATCAACCCGGCGGGCAGCCAGCGCGAAATCACCGGCCGGCCGCCGTTCGCGCTGGTCATCGGCAACGCCTCCCAGGTCACGTTGCAATACCAGGGCAAGCCCGTCGATCTGTCGCCGCGCAGCAGCAAGGACAATGTGGCCCGCCTGACGCTCGAATGACCATGGAAACGCCCGTCAAGCGCCGCTTCACGCGGCCGGTGCGGATCGGCCGGATCGTCGTCGGAGGCGGCGCGCCGGTGGTCGTCCAGTCGATGACCAACACCGATACCGCGGATGTCGCCGGGACGGCCGCTCAGTGCGCCGAACTGGCGCGCGC
>JAISNE010000149.1 GCA_031276375.1 Accumulibacter sp. | reverse complement strand
TTTATCGTATGGCTATCGAACGCACGCTTTCCATCATCAAGCCCGATGCCGTTGCCAGGAACGTGATCGGAAAAATCTATTCCCGTTTCGAATCGAGCGGACTGAAGATCGTCGCCGCGAAAATGGTTTGGCTGTCGCCGCGGGAAGCCGGGCAGTTCTATGCCGTGCATAAGGAACGGCCGTTTTTCGGCGAACTGGTCGAATTCATGACGTCCGGGCCGGTGATGGTGCAGGTGCTCGAAGGCGAGGACGCCATTGCCAGGAACCGCGATCTGATGGGCGCCACGGATCCCAGGAAGGCCGCTCCGGGAACCATCCGCGCGGATTTCGCCGAATCCATCGACGCCAACGCGGTCCACGGTTCCGACGGCGCCGATACGGCCAGGGCGGAAATCGCTTTCTTCTTTCCGGCGATGAGCCTTTACGCCGGCCGCTGAAACCGTCCGCCAGAGGAGATTTCCGCATGGCCGCCGCCGTCAATCTGCTCGATTTCGATGCCGCGGGCCTGCAGGCGTATTTTGCCGGTCTGGGCGAGAAGCCGTTCCGCGCCCGGCAGGTGTTGCGCTGGATGCACCGTTTCGGGCAGAACGACTTCGCGGCGATGTCGGATATCGCGGGCAGCCTGCGCGAGAAACTCCGGACGGTGGCCGGGATCGCGCCTCCGCCGATCGTTTCGGACAGACTCGCGGACGACGATACGCGCAAATTCGTGTTCGACGTCGGCGGGGGAAATGCCGTCGAGGCGGTGTTCATTCCCGAGAACGGGCGCGGCACGCTGTGCGTGTCGACCCAGGCCGGGTGCGCGCTCGACTGCGCGTTTTGTTCGACCGGCAGGCAGGGGTTCAACCGCAACCTGACGGCGGCCGAGATCATCGGCCAGCTTTGGCAGGTCAACCGGGCGCTGGGCGCGGCGCCGGCGGAGCGGATGGTCAGCAACGTGGTGCTGATGGGCATGGGCGAACCGCTGGCCAATTTCGAAAACCTGGTGACGGCCTTGCGCCTGATGCTCGACGACAATGCCTACGGCCTGTCGCGGCGGCGGGTGACGGTATCGACCTCCGGACTGGCGCCGATGATCGATCGCTTGCGCGACGAATGCCCGGTCGCCCTGGCCGTTTCGCTGCACGCGCCGGACGACGCGCTGCGCGATGAACTGGCGCCGATCAACCGCAAGTATCCTCTGCGCGAACTGATGGCGGCCTGCCGGCGCTATCTGGAGCGGGCGCCGCGCGATTTCGTGACTTTCGAGTACGTGATGCTCGACGGGGTCAATGATTCGGAAGATCACGCGCGCCGGTTGTTGCGCCTGACCGGCGATGTTCCATGCAAATTCAATCTGATTCCGTTCAATCCGTTTCCCGGCTCGCCCTTCCGGCGCTCTTCGCCGCCGCGCCTGCGAAGATTCGCCGAAATCCTGATGAACGCGGGCATCGTGACCACGACGCGCAAGACCCGCGGCGGAGACATCGACGCGGCATGTGGTCAGCTTGCCGGGCAAGTCCGGGACAAAACCCGGCGTTCCGGACGGCCGGAGATCGCTGTTCATGAGGTGAGATCGCTATGACCAAGGCCATATTCAAGGGGTTCGCGTGTTTTTGCGCCGTGACGCTGTTGTCGGGTTTCGTTCCGCTGGCGGGGGCGCAGCAGTCGCGGCCGGCGCCGGAGTCGTCGGAGGAATTTGCCGGTGCGCTCGTACCCAAGGATCCGCGGACACGCGCCAAGGCGCATACCGATCTGGGGGCGCTTTATTTCCAGGACGGCAATCTGATCGTCGCGCTCGAAGAGTTGACGCTGGCGGCCGCGATCGATCCGGATTACGCGCCGGCGTTCAGCACGCGGGGGCTGGTGCTTTATTACGTGAAGGAATTCGATTCGGCCGAGAAGGATTTCCTGCGGGCATTGAGCCTCGATGAAAGAAACCCGGAGATCAACAACAATTATGGCTGGTTTCTCTGCCAGACGGATCGGGCGAAGGAGTCGATCGAAAATTTCGAGCGCGCCTACAAGAATCCGATGTACCAGACGCCGGGCAGCGCCTATCTGAATGCCGGCGCCTGCCACATCAAGATCAATGAACTCGACCTGGCGGAAGAGGCGTTGCGCAAGACCCTTCGTCTGATCCCGGAAAATCCGCAGGCGCTGTATTACCTGGGCGAAGTCTATTACCGGCGCGGTAATTACGACGCCGCCAGGAAACAGTTGATGGGCCTGCTCAACCTGATCGAACCGGGGCCGGAAATACTCTGGCTGCTTTTGCGCGTCGAACGCCGCCTGGGCAATCGGGCGGACGAGCAGAGCCTGACGACCCAACTGCGCCGCAAATTTCCCGATTCCACGGAGTATCAGGAATTGCTGAAAGGGAATTACGAATGAACGAGAAGAAAGCCGTCCCGGATTCGATGGTCGTTCCGGAGCGGGACGGGATGGTCGTTCGGGAGGGAGACGAGATGGTTGCTCCGGAAAGGGATGGGATGATCGTTTCGGAGCGGGACGGGTGGGATCCTGTATTGGCGGACGATGCCTTCGATGTCGGACAGCACTTGCGCCAGGCGCGCGAAGCCCGCGGCGTTTCCATCGGAGAAGCGGCGAAGGCGCTCAAATTGAGTCCGCGCCAAGTGGATGCCTTGGAGGCGAACGACTGGTCCCAATTGCCCAGGACGGTGACCCGCGGGTTCATCCGCAACTATGCGCGCTATCTCGAAATCGACTTCGGGCCGCTGATGGTCGCGCTGGACCGGGCGCCGATGCCGCGCGGCCCCGATCTGGTCGTGAGCGCCGCTTCTTCGATCAACATGCCGCGCGAAGGGCAGGGCGACCGGTTGCGCGACTACGCCCGCGTGCTGGCTGGACTGATCGTGCTGGCGCTGGCGCTGCTGGCCTCTTTCTTCGTCGTTCCGGCCGAGACGTGGCAGTCGGGCCTTGAATCGATCAAGGCGCTCGTTTCGGAGAAGGACGCGGACCTCGATCCTCCCGTGGAACCGGCTGGCGTGATCGGCGAGGCGCCCAATGTCATCCGGGCCTCGATGGAGCCGGTGTCCAGCGCCGCGCCGCTTCCTCCCGAGACGCCGTCTCCCGCTACCGCCGCTCCGGCCCCGGTGGAAGCGGTTCCGGTTCCGACACCGCCGACACCGCCGACACCGCCGATTTCACCGACTCCGCCGATTCCATCGATTCCGCTGGCGCCGCTTCCACCGATAGCGGATCAACCCGCGCCGCTCCAGCCGGCGGCGGCCCTGCCGGCGCTGGTGGAACCCGGCGTCAAGGCGCCCGCCGCGGCTTCTCCGACGGACGGATCGCTGGCGTTTTCCTTTGCCGAGAATTCATGGGTCGAGGTGCGCGATCGTGACGGCCAGGTCATCTTTTCCCAACTCAACCCGGCGGGCAGCCAGCGCGAAATCACCGGCCAGCCGCCGTTCGCGCTGGTCATCGGCAACGCTTCCCAGGTCACGCTGCAATACCAGGGCAAGCCCGTCGATCTGTCGCCGCGCAGCAGCAAGGACAATGTGGCCCGCCTGACGCTCGAATGACCATGAAAACGCCCGTCAAGCGCCGCCTCACGCGACCAGTGCGGATCGGCCGGATCGTCGTCGGAGGCGGCGCGCCGGTGGTCGTCCAGTCGATGACCAACACCGATACCGCGGATGTCGCCGGGACGGCCGCTCAGTGCGCCGAACTGGCGCGCGC
>JAISNE010000108.1 GCA_031276375.1 Accumulibacter sp. | reverse complement strand
TGGCGGTGGCCTGGCTGCCGCGCGAGATGCTGCGGCCGATGATCCTGTTCCTGCTCGTCGGCGCCGCGGTGTATACCTTTCGGCGCAAGGATTTCGGCGCGGCCCACCGGCCGCGGCTTGGCGGCGCCGGGGAATTTTCCGGCGCGCTGCTCGTCGGCGGCGCGCTGGGGTTCTACGATGGCTTTTTCGGGCCGGGCGCGGGCAGCTTCCTGATCTTTCTCTTCATCCGTTTTTTCGGTTTCGATTTCCTGCATGCTTCGGCCGCGTCGAAGCTGGTCAACATCGCGGCCAATCTGTCGGCGATCGGCTACTTCGTTCCCAACGGTTTTTTCCTGCCGCTCGCCGCGCTGGTCATGGCGGCGGCCAACATCGGCGGTTCGTTCGTCGGCACGCATCTGGCACTGCGTCATGGCAGCGGTTTCGTGCGCCGGGTGTTCCTGGTGGTCGTCGGTGCGTTGATCGTCAAGTTCGCTTGGGATACTTTCTGATGGAATGGGTCGATCAGGTGGTTTGGGATGTTCCGGATGGGGCGCCGGCCAGCAGACGGGCCGCGATCAGGCCGTTGACGATGCCGAAAGAGAGCGCGGCGACGGCGAAAAACGGCGTCAGGTAGAACACGCCGTTGTGCGGTATCAGCCACAGCCGCGCCAGCGCCAGTTGTCCGCCGATGTGCGCGAAGGCGGCCAGGACGCTCCAGCTCACCGTTCCGAACCAGCGTTCCGGCAGGCGGACGGCGCCGCCCAGGATCAGCAGGCTGGACAGCGCGCCGGCGAGGCTCATGAAGAAGCCGGGGGCGAGCAGCTGGCCGAGCAGTATGCCGCCGGCGATGACGCGCAGGCCGCTTACCCAGGCCGCCACGCGCCAGCCGTGACGCGCCAGCACGATCAGCGTCACGATGTTCGACAGCCCCGGTTTGACGCCGGGCAGGGGCAGGGGGATGGCCGCGTCGAGCAGCGCCAGCCCGATGGCCGCGGCCGCGAGGCGGGCGATGCGGTGATCCTCGGGAGTCGTCACCAGCCTAGTAACTGAGCGAGTCATACATTTTCCCGCGGCCGGCCATTTCCACGCTGACTTCGTTCGGCGCGCAGATGGCGATCTGTCCGGCGCGTTCGAGCCAGCCCTGGCGTACGCAGTATTGGTGCGCGCCGGGATCGGACAGCACGCGCACGCGCCCCTTTTCCACGGCGATGGCCGTCGTGCCCAGGGGGCCTTGGACTTCGATCCGCCGGTCGCGCGACAGCTCCAGTTCGGCGAACACTTCTCCGCCGCGCCTGACGATCGCCTTTTCGGCGCGTCCCTGCTGCCAGGCCAGGGGAAACGAAACGGCGCAGAGGATCGCGCCGCAGATCACCACCAGCCAGTCGCCGGGACGCCACAGGGAACGCCAGGACATCAGCTTTCGCCGTCGGCGGCCGGCGGCAGCTCGCGGTGGCGCACCAGCACCCGCGCTTGGCCGCGGAAGCTCTGGCCGAGCCATTCGGCGAAATAGACCGAGCGATGCCGGCCGCCGGTGCAGCCGATGCCCACCGTCAGATAGCCGCGGTTGTCGGCGGCGTAGCGCGGCAGCCAATCGCCGATGAAACGGGCGATGTCGCCGCGCATGCGCCGCACCTCCGGCTCCGCTTCGAGATAATCGATCACCGCTCGATCGCGTCCGGTCAGCGCCCGCAGGGACGCTTCGTAATACGGATTGGACAGACAGCGCACGTCGAAGACCAGATCGGCGTCGAGCGGGGCGCCGTGCTTGAAGCCGAACGATTCGAACAACAGGGTCAGGCCGCCGCCGGCGTCCGGGATGATGAATTGGCGGATCCAGTCGCGCAGGGCTTGCGGTCTCAGGTCGCTGGTGTCGATGTGATGGCCGAGTTCCGCCAGACGCTCCAGGCGGCGGCGTTCCTCGGCGATCGATTCGATCAGCGTGCGGCGTTCGTCGGCGAGCGGATGCCGCCGCCGCGTTTCGAAATAGCGCCTGAGCAGGGTATCGGTCCTGGCGTCGAGGAACAGGAACTCCAGCTCGAAACCGCGCGCGCGCAGTTCCGCGAGTTGCTGCGGCAGCATGGCGATGCCGTCGCCGCCGCGGATGTCGATGACCACGCCCACCTTGTCGTAGCCGCGCTGGCCGAGGTGGTCCAGCAGTTGTTGCAGCATCGGCGAGGGGAGGTTGTCGACGCAGTAGTACGAAGCGTCCTCGAGGATGTTGAGGGCGATCGATTTGCCCGAACCGGACAATCCGCTGATGATGGCGATGCGCATGTTCCCGAGCATAGCGGAATGTGGCGAACACGGGCAAGCCGTGCTGATACACTACCGTCTCGCGTTTTCTTTCGTTTTTTGCCGTGTCCCGATCCACGCCCGTGGCCGGGCGGCGCGGGATGGCGGGGGTGGCGCTCCTCCCTGGCCGGATCGTTCCATCGAAGGGAGGTTTCCAACCGGAGTCCGTTTCAGATGAACCTTTTGAGCATTCCCTTTCTCGACGATCTCGCCGCCATCCGGCGGGATATCCACGCGCATCCGGAACTGGCGTTCCAGGAAACGCGCACCGCCGACATCGTGGCGCGCGAACTGTCCGCGCGCGGTATCGAAGTGCGCCGCGGCCTGGCCGGAACGGGCGTCGTCGGCGTCCTGCGCAAGGGCGAAAGCCGGCGGGCGATCGGTTTACGCGCCGACCTGGACGCGCTGCCGGTCATGGAAAAGAACGTTTTCGCGCACGTCTCGCAAACTCCGGGCCGGATGCACGCCTGCGGCCATGACGGACACACCACCATGCTGCTCGGCGCGGCGCGCCATCTGGCCGAAAACCTCGCAAGCGCCGCCTTCGACGGCGCCGTCTACTTCATCTTTCAACCGGCGGAAGAGTCCGAGGGCGGCGGCAAGGTCATGGTTCAGGACGGGCTGTTCCGGCAGTTCCCGATGGACGCCGTCTTCGGACTGCACAACTGGCCGGACTTGCCGGCCGGCACAATGGCGGTGATGCCCGGCCCGGTCATGGCCGGCACCTGCGTTTTCGAAATCCGCCTGCGCGGACGGGGCTGCCACGCCGCGCTGCCGCACCAGGGCGCCGATACGCTGGTGGCCGCCAGTCATCTCGTGCTCGCCTTGCAGACCATCGTCTCGCGCAACATCCATCCCCGCGAGGGAGCAGTGGTCAGCGTGACCCAGATGCACGGCGGCGACGCGCTGAACGTCATTCCCGACGATACCGTCCTGCGCGGAACGATCCGCTATTTCAAGCCGGAGATCAAGGCGCTGATCGAAACCGCGATCCGCCGCATCAGCGCCGGCATCGGAGACACCTTCGGCGTACAGGCGCGCGTCGCGCTCGATCAGCGCAATCCGGTGACCGTCAATAGCGCGCCGGAGGCGGAAATCTGCCATGCGGCGGCGGTCGGCGTCCTTGGCCCCGAAAACGTGCGGCGGGACGAAACGCCTTCGATGGCCGCCGAGGATTTTTCATTCATGCTGCGGGAAAAACCGGGATGCTACGTCTGGCTGGGCAACGCTCCGGAAAGCGGCGGCCACTCGCTGCACAGCCCGCATTACGACTTCAACGACAAGATTCTGACCATTGGCGTCAGCTATTGGGTCAGGCTGGTCGAAACGGCGCTTCGCCCGACGTGAGCGCGGCTTTGTCAAATGACGCAAATCGTGTATAACTGTGCCGTTCACAACGCGTTTCATTCGAACTATATTGTTCGCTTCAGGCATTCTGAAAAATGGACGTACATCGACCTATGAGCAAGGGAGCGTTTCCGGATTCCATGACAGAAAAAAACGCGGGCAAGCGCCGGCTTCTGGTCGTGGATGGTTCGCGCGTGGTGCGCACGACATTGGCCAAGCGGCTCGAAGGGGGCTTCGTGGTCATCGAGGAAGACAACGGCGAATCCGCCTGGCAGCGCATGATGCTCGACAACAGCATCGTCGTCGTCATATCGAGCCTCAATCCGCCCCGGCTGGCCGCGCTCGACCTGCTCGAACGCATGCGCGCCAGCGCCCTGCGCCGCTTGCGCGAGACACCGCTGGTGCTGCTGGTGTCCGACGACAGCCCCGACGCCAACGCCGATGAATGGCAGCGTCAGGGGATCGCCGGGGTGATGACCAAGTCGATGAGCAAGGAAGCGATGATGGAACGTCTGGAGAACGTGCTGTCGGCGCCGTTCCAGGCAACGCATCCAGGGACGCATCCCGAGCCGGGCGAAGAAGAAGAAGAGGAAGAACCGCCGGAAACCCGGGACGAAACGTTTGAATATCTGC
This sequence comes from Accumulibacter sp., assembly GCA_031276375.1. Classification (GTDB taxonomy): domain Bacteria; phylum Pseudomonadota; class Gammaproteobacteria; order Burkholderiales; family Rhodocyclaceae; genus Propionivibrio. Next base: position 487 of record JAISNE010000108.1, on the reverse strand, counting down.
GGGAAAATCCCCCCAGGGCAAAAGAGGACTCGTCCGAAAAAGCAGGCGTGAGCCGCCTGGCATCGTCTTCCCCCCTGCTGGACGCGGAGGATTTCGTCGCGGCGGTCGCCTCGCTCCCGCACGAAATGAATTCGGACGAATCCCTGTGCATGCTCGTTTTCGGGATCGACCACCTGAACGGGCTGATTGGCCGTTTTGGCGCGGATGTCCCGGATTTGCTGAACGGCCGGATCGCCAAACTGCTGGCCGCGAAAATAGACCCGCGCGACGTGCTCGGACGGTACGGGGACAACCACGTCGCCATCGTTTCCCACGGCGTCGACCTGCGCGCCGGGGTGAATTTCGGCAAGCGCGTCTGCAGAAGCATGGCCAAGGGGCAGATCGCCGTCCACGGGCGGAAGATCCGGCTGACGACCAGCGTGGGCGTGGCCGCGACTTCCGACGATCACGTGTCCTTTCCCGAAGAGTTGCTCGTCCTGGCGCAGGA
>JAISNE010000106.1 GCA_031276375.1 Accumulibacter sp. | reverse complement strand
TCACTGAGCGCCCCCAGACCGCTCGCCTCGGACAGCGCCGACATGTTCGCCAGACTCTGCCCTTGCGACAAGTGAGTCAGCATCAGCCACATCAAGTCCGACGCTTCGCGGATCACCTTGCCCATCCGCCTCATCGCGCCCGTTTCCTTGCTCGCCGCTTCGTAACCCGCCGGTAGATGCTTCATCAGCCGTCGAATGTTGTCTTCGATCATCCCTTCTCTCCTGTTCCTTGGGAGAAATTATACCCATCTCCAGCTCCGATTACCTTATTAAGTTAATGCCTATGGGGCAGGCCCCTACGCGGTCTCCGTAGGGACAGCCCCCTGTGGCCGTGCAGCGCGCAAGCGGGCGGCCCCGTGGGCGACCACGCCCCGCCTCGTCATAGCGAGGGCCGAAGGCCATCCAGAGGACAGAAGGCGGAGGACAGAGGACAGTTGGTTACCGGCGCTACGCGCCGCAAATAGGACTGTCTTCGGTCCTCTGTCATCTGTCCTCTGGACCCCGCCTTGCCGTGGCGAATACCTTTGTTGTTGAACGGGCGCGACAATGAACCCAGCGCCCGCGACAACGCGCCCAACCCACAAACCCCCGTCATTGCGAGGGCCGAAGGCCCGTGGCAATCCAGCGGCTTTCATCCGCGCGATGATGTCTGCCTTCCGTTCCGGCCTGAACGCCGAATGGCTATCCCGTACTATCGCGCTTCCCTGCTCGGACTCGTCAAAAAGGCTAAATGCGATTGTCCTGCGTGGGCGCCTGGCGCGCGTCGACCAGGTCGCGGAACGATTTACCCAACTGATCGACCAGCGCCACGCGGTCATGATCGCGTAAAAACATCGCGCGGGCCGCCGCTCCGATATTGGCGGCGCGCGCCGGGTTCAGGAGGAGATCGATACAGTTCCTGGCCAGGGCGTCGGTCGACGAGCATAACAATGCCGATTCATTGTCCTTGAATGCGATACCCTCCGCCCCAACCGGCGTGGAAACAATGGCGCGAGCGTAGGCCGCCGCCTCGATCAACTTGAGGCGCGTGCCGCCGCCGGTGAAAATGGGGCAGCACACGACCCGCGCGCGCGCATAGAGCGCGCCGATATCGTCGACGAAGCCCGGTAATTCGATACCGGATCGTTGTCCGGGCAGATCGAGATTCTCGGGGTTTTCGCCCGCCAGAACCAGGCGGGCCGCGGGCACGGCGGCGATGATCCGCGGCCATATCTCGCGCAGCAGGATGTTGGCGGCGGTGACATTCGGCTGGTAACGGAAAGAACCGACGAACAGCGCCAACGGCTCTTGCGCCGGCGCCGGCACTACCGCCGGGCTGGGAACGACATTGGGAATCGAGACGACATTCTTGCAGCCCAGCCGCGTCAAGTAGCGCGCGTCGTGCGGTGACGCAACATAGGTCCGCGTCATCCGCCGGATCGTGCTCAACTCATACAGCACCATTGCCGGCAGGTGAAGATAGAACAAGCGCTTGAGCGGCCAACGCGGCGGTTCTCCGATGCTGCGATAAAACCAGCGATGCTCGACCTCGTCCAGGTCCATCAGCACCGGCACGCGCCGCTCGCGGACCGCGCGCAATACCGGCGCGGCGCCATAAAGACGGTGAACGAAAACCAGGTCCGGATGACGTGCCATGCAGGCCTCGAACGCGGTTATCCGGGCCTGGCCCGCGGCGGCGGCATAGCTGCGCTGCTTGAGCGTACTGAAGATGGGGGCAAAATAGAATTCGAGCCGCGATTGCCGCGCCGCATACCTTTCCTGCGGACACAGGAACAAATTGATTGACCGCCCCAACTTGTCGCCAAACGCCGCTTGCCGCTCGGCCAGATAGTCTGCCGTCAACTGGATCTCTGGCGGAACATAAAACAGAACGTCAAGCTCCGCACAGACGCTGCTCAGGGCTTCAAGGAAAACGTCCTGTCGCTTGAAGATACCGAAAACACTCGTCTTCGGATTGGCCGGGTAATGGGTTGAAACAAAAAGGCCACGCATGTGTCACATAAGCAATTTCTGGATCGGTTGATCTTTCGATAACAAGAGCATCAACACAATATCTCGCTCCCGGAGCGCATTTCCCATTTCACCGTACCAGGCCGTCCGCCGTCAGGGGCTTACAACAGGACAGGGACAACGAAGACACCGGCATGTCACCGATCGAGTCAAATTTCCTCCCGCTTTACTCAGCGGTCAGCAATTTAGGAAACACTGGAATCAAATCGTCATTGCTCGGGCTGCGCGACGTGGCAATCCAAACGGCCGCATGGATTGCCACGGCCCTGCGGGCCTGGCAATGACGCAATCCGGAGTTGTTTGCGTATTTGGCATATTCATGTATACAAAATTACTGACCGCGGAGTACCGGGACTTGACCTGTGCGACGGCCGGTGTGAATATCGAATCTCCGCCAGGAAAGGAAAATTCACGATTTCACGATGAAAGAGTATATCAGTCTGGAACACAACAGAAGCCGGTCAAACGCGAAGAAATGCGCGCGCCGCGCGCCGGGTGCGGACGATGGATGCCGGGTTCCGGCCGATTTCTGGCTTGACCGGCCCCGTTGGCGATACGGCGGACGTATCGCGCAAGGCGGGCATCCATACCAGAGTTATCGCATACACAGATGTCGTAAAGGAGGGTTGGGGAGCGGGCGTTTCGTTGCGGGCGCGGGCAGGTACGGGGGCCTGCCCCTACGCGGTCTCCGTAGGGGCGGCCCCGTGTGGCCGTGCGGCGCGCAAGCGGGCGTCCCCTTGGGCGACCACGTCCCGCCTCGTCATTGCGAGGGCCGAAGGCCCGCGGCAATCCAGACAGACGTGGAAGGCGCTTTGCCGTTTCAGAAAATCCAGGCGCCGCTTGGATTGCCACGGCGCTGCGCGCCTCGCAATGACGGAGTTTCCCCCGCCTTGCCGTGGCGAATACTTTTGTTGTTG
>JAISNE010000056.1 GCA_031276375.1 Accumulibacter sp. | reverse complement strand
GCGATCACCACGTCGCCGACATGGGCGGGTAGCGTTTTCTGGCTTGCCAACACCTGTTCTGCCTTGAGACAAACATATCTCCAGACACGTTTCGTGATCGCCATGTCGAGCAACTGGTCGATCGACTCACGCTCGACGACCCCGATGGAAATCAAGGCGCCACTCAGATCATCCGCGTATTTGTCATTTCTGGCACGATCCAGGGCCGAGATCAGAAAGGGAACGGCCGAACGCGCACCGGGGCCCATGCGTTCCAATCTCTGGATGGCGAACAATGGCGTATTCAAATGTGCCTCGTGATCGAAAAGCAGCTCGATGAATTTCCCGAGCCATTCAGGATGTCGCGCGGCGTACCACTCGCCGGCGCATACCCGCAGGCGGTAATGGCGGGATTTGTCCTTGGCGATGTCAAGGTATTCCGCTTCGGAAATCTCGGGGAATGCCCCAAGCGCTTCGCGACACAATTCCACCCCCTTGAGCGCCTCTACATATTTCGCTGCTGCTGACCGGACTTCGGCATCGTGGTCTCCGTCAGCCAAACGGCGCATGGTCGGCAAGGCATCGGTGTATTTGATGTCCTTCAAGGTCTGGATCAATGTAAGGCGCATCTGCGTTTCAGCAGACTGTTCCAGGAGAGGCAGCATTTCTTGGGCGAGCCGCTTGCCGGCCTGAACCGACTCGGCCGTCTTCATTTTCATCAGCGCAATGATGGAAAATACTCTGGATTCAAGGTCGACGTGCTCCCGGGAATTGTCGATCAGCGCCAGAATTGCCGCCGCGCCGATTTTGTTGAACACACGTCCATCATGAAGAACGCCAGCTTTGGCCCTTTCTACGCGCCGCTCAACCGCCTGGGGAATACGCACCGGAATCAGTATTTGGTAAAGACTACCGAGATACTCACGACTGCCATCCCCGTTTTTTTCGAGTGCGGCGGTTACCACGTCACCGACGTACGCGGGTAGAGTTTTCTGGCTTGACAATATTTGGGCGGCAAGGCCAGCAATGAACGGATTGGGACGTTTCGTGATCGCCATGTCGAGCAATCTGTCGATCGATTCACGGTCGACCACCCCGATGGAAGCCAAGGCATTTTTCAGGGAAATCGAGTGATAATAAATTTTTTGATCACTCTCCAGGAGCGAAATCAGAAAAGGAACCGCCGGACGCGCACTGGGCCCCATGTCTCTCAAGCTATCGATGGCGATTCGTACCGTATCTGGATGCTCGAAAAGCAGTTTGATGAATTCCTTGACCGATTCGGGGTGCCGTATGGCGTAATCCTGACCGGCACATTCCCGCAAACGGTAGTCGCGGGCGTTATCCCTGACGATGACAATGTATTCTGTTTCTGGAATTTCGGGATGTTCCCTGAGCACTTCATAACATGATTTCGGCAGTGACGGAGGCCTGGAATTCGCGACATCTGGGAATGCCATCAAGATAAGCCAAGCCAGACCAAGACCGGCCAGGCGCAAGAACTTTCGCAGGCTCGGATCATCGCCCAAGGCTCCGGCGCCGGAAGCCTTTTCGTTTGCTCCTTGCCCTGGGACCTTCACTCTGGATTCCCTTCCTTCATTTCGACCGGCACTCCAGGGAGCCAAGCCCGCTCGTTCCGGTACGATTCGTTTTCGCCGATCCTTCCCGTCCGTCGGGAATCCGGGATCGTTCAGTTCTTGCCGCTTCGGCTCTGGAGTATTTCCAGGATGGCGAGCAGTTCGGCCCGGATCGATTCGGGCGTCAGCTCGGGTTTGTCGTGGTTTTCTCCCGAAGTCTCTTCCAGGCGATTTCGCGCTCCGCTGATGGTGAATCCCTGTTTGTAGAGCAACTCGCGGATGCGCCGGACCAGGAGGACTTCGTGGTGCTGGTAGTAGCGGCGGTTGCCGCGCCGCTTGACCGGCTTGAGCTGGGTGAATTCCTGTTCCCAGTAGCGCAGCACGTGCGGCTTCACGCCGCACAGTTCGCTGACTTCTCCAATGGTGAAATAACGCTTGGCCGGAATGGGGGGCAGGGAATCCTTGGAAGTTTCTTTATCAGGACTGTGTTCCATTGTAGGAGAGCTCCACTTCGCCCTTCAGCTTTTGGCTGACATGGAAGGTGACGACGCGCCGCGCGGTGATCGGAATTTCCTCTCCGGTTTTCGGGTTGCGTCCCGGACGCTGCGGTTTGTCCCGCAACTGGAAATTGCCGAACCCGGAAAGTTTGACTCCGTCTCCGCGTTCCAGGGCATTTCGGATTTCCTCAAAAAAAGCTTCGACCATATCCTTGGCTTCACGTTTGTTGAGGCCAACTTTTTCAAACAGCAAGTCCGCGAGTTCTGCTTTCGTGAGCGTCATGTCAATCCTCGTCAGGCACGAAGTTGAGCGGCAAAAGCCTGACGCAAGTATTCGACGAGTTGTTGTACCGCGGCGTCAACTTCAATATCTTGCAAAGTCCTTTGAGTATCTTGCATAACTATACGAAACGCAAGACTTTTTTTACCTTGATCTATACCTTTTCCTGTGTAGATATCGAACAGCCGGATGTCCTGGACGATGCCTGGGCGATGGCTGGCCAGGCCATCCAGGATGGCTTGAAGCTCCAGTTTCCGGTCGACGACGATGGCCAGATCGCGGAATGCGGCCGGCAGCCTGGAGACTTCGGCATAACGCGGGAGGCGGGCCTTCTTCAGCGCTTCGAGGTCGAGTTCGAAGAGGGCGGGGGCCAGCGGCAAGTTGTATTTCTGCGCCCATCGGGGGTGCAGTTCGCCGAGGAAACCGATCTCGTTTCCGTCGATCAGAACGCGCGCGCCGCGGCCGGGGTGCAAGGCGGGGTGCGCCGTTTTTTCAAAACGCGCCGCGAAGGGCGCCAGCAGAAGTTCCAGTTCGCCCTTGATGTCGTAGAAATCGACGGCGCGGGCCGGCGCTCCCCATTGCTCGGGCAGCGCGCCGCCATAGGCCAGCGCGGCGAGCTTCCACGGCTGACGGAAGCCCTTGACCGGCTGCCCCGCCGGATCGCGGAAAAAACAACGCCCGGTCTCGAACAGGCGAATGTGGTTTTGCTGGCGTTTGAGATTCGTCGCCACGTTGGCGATCAATCCGCCGATCAGCGTCGAGCGCATGACGCTCATCTGGCTGGCGATCGGGTTGGCGAGGCGGATCGGCGCGGGATTGGCATGGAAATCGGTTTCCCAGGCTTCCTCGACGAAGGCGAAGTTGATTACTTCCTGGAAACCCCGGTCGGCCAGGATCTGGCGCACGCGCCACAGCGGACGTGTTTCTTCCCTTTGCGGCCGCATCAGGAGACGCGCCCGCGGCGGCGGCGCGGGAATTTCGTCGTAGCCGTGCAGGCGGACGATCTCTTCGATCAGGTCTTCCTCGATCTCGATATCGAAGCGGTATGTCGGCGGGGTGACGATGAAATCGTCGCCGTCGCGCGTAAACGCCAATCCCAGGCGGACGAATATCTCGGCGATCCGGGCGCCGTCCAGCGCGATGCCCAGCACCTTGGCGACGCGCGGTAAACGCAGGCGAATGGGCGGACGGGCGGGAAGGGCGGCCTGCGCTTCGCACAGCGGGCCGGCCTTGCCGCCGCAGATTTCGAGAATCAGTTGGCTGGCGCGTTCCAGCGCCTGCCGGCAGGCGCCAAAGTCGACGCCGCGTTCGAAACGGTGCGAGGCGTCGGAAGCGAAGCCATGGCGCCGGGCGCGTCCGGCCACCGCCCTGGGCGCGAAAAAGGCGGATTCGAGGAACATCTCCGTCGTCTCCGCGCCGATCCCGCTGTCCTCGCCGCCCATGACGCCGGCCACGGCCACGGGACGCCGGTCGTCGGCGATCAGCAGAACGTCGCCGTCCAGTTCGAGCGTCTGTTCGTTGAGCAGGCGGATTTTTTCCCCGGCCCTGGCCAGACGGGCATGGATGGCGCCGTCGAGCTTTTTGTTGTCGAAGGCGTGCAAGGGTTGTCCCCCTTCGAGCATCACGTAATTGGTGATGTCGACCAGCGCCGAGATCGAGCGGATGCCGCTGCGTTCGAGGCGGCGCTTCATCCAGTCCGGTGTCGGGGCCTTGGCGTCGACGTCGGTGATGACCCGGCCGCAGTAGAGCGGGCAGGCTTGCGGCGCGTCGAGGACGATCGCGCGGCGCGCGCCGGTGCTCACCGGGCTGGCGGCGACGGCTGGATAGACCGCCGGCGCGCCGGTCAGCGCCGAAACTTCACGGGCGATGCCGGTCAGCGACAGGCAGTCGGCGCGGTTCGGCGTGAGTTTCAGGGTCCGCAGGCAATCGTCGAGGTCCAGATAGGCGCGGATATTCTGGCCGACAGGCGCGTCGGCGGGCAGCGCAAGCAGGCCGGAAGCATCGTCGGAAATGCCCAGTTCCCTGGCCGAGCAGAGCATGCCCGAGGATTCGACGCCGCGGACCTTGGCAATCTTGATCGTGAAGTCGCCGGGCAGACGGGCGCCCGGCAGGGCGCAGGGGACCTTCAATCCCGCGGCGGCGTTGGGCGCGCCGCAAACGATTTGCCGCGGCGATCCATCGCCGGTGTCGACGCGGCAGACATTCAGCCGGTCGGCGTCCGGATGTCTGGCGACCTCCAGCACTTCGGCGACGACGACGCCGTCGAAAGCCGGGGCCACGCTTTCCTCTTCTTCGACTTCGAGGCCGGCCATGGTCAGCAGGCGGGAGAGATCGCCGCCCTTTGCCGCCGGGTCGACGAAACTCCGCAACCAGGATTCAGAGAATTTCATGAGTGATCCGTATGAACGAAACGGTTAGACGAATTGCCGCAGGAAGCGCAGGTCGCCGTCGAAAAACAGGCGCAGGTCATCGATCCCGTAACGCAGCATGGTCAGCCGGTCGGGGCCCATGCCGAAGGCGAAGCCGAGGTATTTTTCCGGATCGATGCCGACGTGCCGCAGAACGTTCGGGTGAACCATGCCGCACCCCGCGATTTCCAGCCAGCGTCCTTCCAGCGCGCCGCCCATGAAGGCCACGTCGATTTCGGCCGACGGCTCGGTAAACGGGAAAAACGAAGGACGGAAACGCATCCGCAGATCGTCGCTTTCAAAGAAGCGGCGCAGGAAATCGGCGATCACGCCCTTGAGATCGGAAAAACTCACGTTCTCTCCGATCCACAGCCCTTCGACCTGGTGAAACATCGGCGAATGCGTGGCGTCCGAATCGACGCGGTAGACCCGGCCCGGCGCGATGATGCGGATTTCGGGCATCACCGGAAGATGCGCGTACCTGGCGACGTGCGCCTGCATGTAGCGCACCTGGATCGGGCTGGTGTGCGTGCGCAGCAGAACGTCCCCGGCGACCTGGCCGTTCTCGTCGAGCAGGTAGAAGGTGTCGTGCATCGAACGCGCCGGGTGATCCTCCGGCGTGTTGAGCGCCGTGAAGTTCTGGAAGTCGGCCTCGATTTCCGGGCCGTCGGCGAC
>JAISNE010000433.1 GCA_031276375.1 Accumulibacter sp. | reverse complement strand
GCTTGCCCGGCTTCGGCGGCGAGTTCGTTGAATGCTTCGACTTCCGCCTTGCTGAACAGGAGACCGCCCGCCGCCGCTGTCTTTTTGGCGAATTCGGCTTCGATCTGGCCGGGCAGAATGCAGGATTCGTTGCCGTGTCCGAGGATGTCCGCGATGACGGCGCCGATGTTTTCCTGCTGCGAACGGCCTTGCGCGAACGCGCCGGCGCTGATGGCTTCGGGATGTGTTATCTGAAAGTAGAAACAGCACGTTCCCTTCTCGCCCGCGCCGACGTTTTCCCAGCGATTCCGGATGGTCGGCAGGGAACCGCCGATCAGGCCGCCAACGAGTTCGTTGATCAGCGACAACCCGTAGCCCTTGTGCGCGCCGAAGGGCAGCAGCGCGACGGCGGCATTGGGATCGGTCGTCGGATTGCCGTGCTGGTCAACGGCGGCGTTGGGCGGCAGAGGCTTGCCTTCGCGCTTGAGTTGCTGGACGCGCCCCATCGCCACCACCGAGGTGGCCCAGTCGATCACGATCGGGTAGCCGATCGCCTCCGTCGTCGGGAAACCCCACGAGTGCGGATTCGTGCCGAGCGTGGGAAATTTCCCGCCGAAGGGAACGACTTCCGCCAGCGCGGCGGTGCAGCAGGTGTAGGCGATGTAGCCGCGCTGCGCGGCTTCCATCACATAGCCGCCGCCCCACAGGTAGTGAAAGGCGTTGTCGACGACCACCGTGCCGGTGCCGTGCTTGTCGGCCAGCGCGATGGCTTCGTCGATGGCGCGGTAGGCGGTCGGCTGTCCGAGTTTTCTGTTGGCGTTCCAGATTTTGACGGCGTCGAAAGGCGATGGTTTTTCCTCGATTTGCGCGCCGGGCACGCAGCCTTTCCCACCGGAGCCGAAAAGATGGTCCAGGTGGAGCGCCTTGATGCCGTTGTGCGTGCGGATGCCGTGCCGCGTAGCCGAGGCGCAGAAGCGGGCGGCTTCGCCGGCTTCGCCGGCGGTGTAGCCGCGGTGTCGATAGACCGCCGTCACGAGCGCGTTGTGCTGGTCTTCGGGAACGATATAGTAGATTTCTGGCATGGCGATCTCTGTGTGTATGAAAAAGGAAAACTGAATTTTAGCCGCTAAATTTCCTGAATTTTCCGGAATCCGCAAAATTCCGGCGCCATGACCTAGTAGTCAGTCACATTGATTTGACACAATCGTTGACGTGATTTTTCGCTGAAAGCTTGCCCATCGAGTCGTTTCTTTTCAGCATGACTGACTACTAGGCAAACTGGTCGCTTTATCTACTATTTATCGAATGCTGGTCTGCTCATGCTCAAAAGCCACCGCAAAATCCTCCAGTTCCGCCGGTCGTAATCCCACTTCCGCGCTGAGCGCGACCTGTCGCCAGTTCGATACCGCCTCACGCACCTCGCCCAGAATGCTCATGGCTTGTTCCGCGTCCAGCGCGAAATAGGCGGCGCGGGCCAGCAGCATGTATACATCGGTGATCGGCCCGTCCTGTTCGGATAGGGGTTGTCTTTGCGCAGGTGTCCGGACATTCGTTTGCCGGCGGACTCGTGATGGCCGGGGCAGAGGCCGGCCCAGGAAGCCAGACGGTCGGCGTGGCCGAAAGCACTCCTGTCGGAACCGATCTCGACGATCCGCCGGGCGGCGCCGATGAGATCGATGCCGGGGATCGTCTGCGACAGGGCTAAAGTAGCCCGCCGACCGAGGGAATGGATCTGGAGAGCGTGGGGAAATTTTTGAGAGGACGCCGTTGAAGCCGGATTGAAACACGCCCGACATTCTGGAATATCTATTCTGTAAACTGCATGGTTGATAGGTGTATTTCGTTTGTTTTTGGAATTTAAAACCGTTAGAATACCGCCCTGTTGCGAGATTGGCTTACCGGCCTTCTAAGCCGGGGTTGTGAGTTCGAGTCTCGCCGGGCGCGCCAGAACAGCGGCGGTGTTAGCTCAGTTGGTAGAGCATCGGATTGTGATTCCGAGGGTCACCGGTTCAAGCCCGGTACACCGCCCCAGAAAATCATTATCAATCAGACACTTACGCCACTCTATCCAGTGGCGTTTTTCCCGCATCGCCCAATCTTAGCCAGAAATTGACCGTGTTGGCGTTGGCGGTGATGCGGATAGGCGAGAGGCGGGGGTATTTCTGCGCCATCCCCATCGTCCCCCAAGCATCGAGTTCCCTGGGCGCCGTGAGCGGCGTCCCTTGGTGCGCGTTCGAGCCATTGGCCTTGTTCGGGCCTCGCCGCGGAAAGTTACGCCCGCTCCAGGCAATCGCATTTACCCTTTCTGGACAAGACCGAGCAAGGCAGCGCGATATAGAACCCAACCCCTTCTACCCCTGCATCCGGGTTTTCCCAAACGCCTGATCTGATCAACGCATTCGTGTCATCGGCAATCTCGCCCAAGCCAGGAACCAGTCCCACGACATCCAGTGCTGTTTGCAGACCATCCAGCAAACCACCCCAGAAATCGTTTTCCGTTTCCTTCAACGGCGGATTTACACCGCTGGCGGACACGGGCGCGCTCGGTGTTTCTCCCTCAACCCGGCCGATCGTATTTCCACTCTTCGGCTTTTTCAGCGCGGGATATTTGATGCCAGGATTATTTTGCCGCGGTTCCTCGTACTGTTTGCAACTCAGTTCTCGCGTCGCCAGCGTGATTTCTGGATGCGCCGGATCAAAAAGTTCCAGGCGCGCCGTTCTTTCACGCTAACGCTTCGATCAGCCTCCCCTCTGGCGTATAACACGCCAATTTCCGTGGCCCGTGGAAAATGGACAGGGCACCGTCCAGGTAGCGATGTACGCGCACCTTGGCCTTGACGTAGTGGCAGCGATACTGTCTGCCGGGAATCCGCAGGATCGGCTTCTCGAAACGCACGCAATTGTCATTGCCACCTTGCGCTCGAA
>JAISNE010000410.1 GCA_031276375.1 Accumulibacter sp. | reverse complement strand
TTCATCATCGGAGAAGGCGTCGTGACGGCCTTTTTCATCTTGATTATAAGATGGCGCAGCACGGCGTCGTTGAACTTGAAACCGTGTTCGAGTTCGGCCAGCACCTCGCCGTTGCACTCGATGTTCATCAACACGTAGTGAGCCTTGTGCAGTTTCTGGATCGGGTAGGCCAGCGGGCGGCGGCCCCAGTCTTCAAGACGGTGGATCTGGCCGCCTTGCGCGGCGATGATCGACTTGTAGCGTTCGATCATCGCCGGGACCTGCTCGCTCTGGTCCGGATGGACGATGAATACAATCTCGTAATGACGCATGAACACTCCTTTTGGCAAAAAAGCCCCCCGCCATGCGAACGGTGGAGCAAGGTGGAAAAGCGGGAAAGTCTACCCGAAAACACTTCCCCGATCAATTCCAGAGGACAGAAGACAGTCAGTCACCGGCGCTTCGCGCCGCAAATATCACTGTCCTCTGTCCTCTGTCTTCTGTCCTCTGAACTCGAGGCGTTTCTCGATTCCGGCCAGCGGCAGGTGGAGCATCAGTTCCCGATCCATCAGCGCCAGAAGCGGCAGCAGTTGCCGCCCCAGTTCGGCCAGATACGGCGCCACCGCGCTTTCGCGCCCTTCGCGCAACAGGCCGAGCGCCCGTTCCAGCGTCGGAGCGGGGACGGGCTTCGCCGGCGCGGCGGCGCTGCCCGCGAGCACGCGGTTGCCGCCCGCCTGCTGGGCGGCTTTCAGACGCGCGTCGGCCAGTTCGATCAGCGCGTTGGCCGAGCCGGCCGCGTCCACCGGATGGTTGCTGATGCCGACGCTGACGGAGAGCGTGAGCCGCCGGCCATGCACGGCGATGCTGGCGACACGGATGGCTTCGCGCAAACGGTTGCAGAACGCTTCGCAGGCGGCGATGGACGTGCCCGGCGAAATCATCGCCAACTGTTCGCCGAGATGATGTCCGAGGCTGTCTTCCTGGCGTATCTTCCCGGACAGCACGGCAATGAAGCGCTGCTGCAACTGCTTCAATACATCCGCGCCATATTCTTCGCGCACGGCGTCGACGTTGTCGAAGCTCATCACCATGACGCTCGCCTCGCCGTGGTGGCGCTGGGCGAGAGACACCGCCTGCAGGGCCTGCAATTCGATGTATTTGCGCGTGAAAATGCCGGATTCCGGATTCCGCAGCTGCTGCTCCTGACTGTCCTCGATCTGCTGGCGCGCCCGCGCCAGATTGAGCAGCGAATCGATGCGGGCCAGCAACTCCACGCGGCCGGTGTCGCGGCCGATGAAGTCCGAGGCTCCTTGCGACTTGGCGCGCTCGATCGCTTCCGCGTCATCGCCGGCGATCATCAGCATCGGCATCCGCGCCAGACGCGCCAGCCGGGACGCGCGCACCCTCGCCAGCAGACCGCCGCCATCGAGCACCGGCAGGGAAAGCGAACAGATGGCCAGCGCGACGGAAGGATCGAGCACCAGCACCTGCCACGCCGCCTCCCCGTCCGCTTCCTCGCGGAAATCGTAAAACTCGCGGATCTGCCGGATGAGCATCGCGCGGGCCATGCGCGATCCATCGACGATCAGGATGCGCGGCAGGGAATTCGGCCCGTTCATTCCGGCCCGATCCCGCGCGCCGCCCGGATCGTCCGCGACGCCCCGCCGGAGCCGGGCCGCGGCGCGCCCGAAGCCGCGCAAGCACGCTTCGCCCTGCTTCCAGCCAACGCGATCGACTCCCTGAACGAAACCACGCTATCTCCCTTGCGCAGAACACGGCAAAAACAAACTCATGACTTGCATGATACCCACAAACAAAGCTTTTCGGCAGGCCCCGCGCCGAGTTCCCGAAAAAATGAAAACATCGAATAATCATGATGTTACAAAACAAATAAACGGCCGGCAAAGCGCGCGGGCGGTAAAGGCGGTTTACAGCCGCGCGTTTTTCTTTTAGATTTCCGTTCCATGTTCCGCTATAAGCCCTTGATTATTCTGTTTTTGGCTATCGTCCTTTTGCCGGGCGCCGCCGGTGTTGCCCATTCGGCCGAGCCAGCGCCCGCGCCCGGCGAAGAAGTCTCTTTCCTCGAACGTTACACCAACAGCGCGCAGGACTTGATCCTCAAAGGTCTGGAACTCGTCGGAATCAATTACCGCCGGGGTGGCGTCAACCCGGACAGTGGGCTTGATTGCAGCGGTTTCGTGCAGGTCGTTTTCAAGGATGCCCTGGGCAAACTGCTGCCGAGAACAGCCAGGGAACAGAGCAAAGTCGGCGAGGTCGTCGCCAGGAACGAACTCAAGCCCGGCGACCTGGTTTTCTTCAACACCATGCGCCGCGCCTTTTCGCACGTCGGCATCTATCTGGGAGACAACCACTTCGTGCATGCTCCGCGCGCCGGCGGGGAAATCCGGGTCGAGGACATGAGCCAGGGCTACTGGGCAAAACGCTATAATGGCGCGCGGCGGATCGTCGAGCGCTGAACCGGCGCGGGTTTTGCCATGCCGGCCGGGTCGCCGCCCGGCGGGATTTCAGCAAAAATGCCCTCAAGTTTGAGGCGACATGTCCGTTATCGGAAAATGAACGACACGAAAAACAAGGTTCCCGGATTTTTTGACGCTTGCAAGGAAAATCATCATGCCCACCCTCTCCGCTCTCGCTTCCGCCGCCAACAGCGCCGCCCAGCAGACGCATGAAAAACCTGAAACCACCCGGACCGGCAATCCCGCCAATGCCGCCGCCTTGAAACAGCAGTTGAACGTGCAGATACTGGAGGCTTCCGCCAAGGTATCCCTGACGGCGGGCGATCAACCTCTGGCGCTGGTTTTTCGTTCCGCCATCGACCGCATCAACGAATTGCTGGGACCGGAACTGCGGGAACCGGAACCCGGCGCTGGCGCCCTGCCGGAGGTCGCTGCCCAGGACAATTCGGCGGAGGCCACCGCGGGGCGCATTTTGAGCATTTCCACCGGATTCTACGAAAGCTACGCCCAGCAACACGCGGGCGAAGACCCGGAAGCGATCGCCAAGAATTTTGTCTCGCTGATTCGCGGCGGATTCGAAAAAGGCTTCGGAGAAGCCCGGAACATCCTGGAAGGGATGAATGTATTCAATGGCGAAGTACAAAGCGGCGTCATGAAAACTTATGACCTGGTGCAAAAAGGCTACGACGACTTCCTGAACGAAAAACTGGCCGCCATTCAGCCCAAGGTAACAGACGCATAAGCGCGCCGCGCTTTCATACGGCGGACCCGCCACCGGCAAAAAAACGACCGGAATCCTGACACGTCGGCCCAAGTGCCGCCTGGATTGCCACGTCGCTGCGTTCCTCGCAATGACGGAGTTTTTCCCGCCTTGCCGTGGCAAATACCTTTGTTGACGAACGGGCGCGGCGATGAACCAAACGCCTGCAACGACGCTCGGCCTCCCGACATCCGTCATTGCGAGGGCCGGCAATCCAGATGACAGAAGACGGAGGACAGAAGACAGAAGACGGAGGACAGAAGACAGTCAGTCACCGGCGCTTCGCGCCGCAAATATTACTGTCCTCTGTCTTCTGTCATCTGTCCTCTGGATTGCCAAATTGCGCAGCCCGAGCAATGACAGTGCGGTCAAGCCATCGTGATACGCCAGAAAATGACCGAAATCTTGACACGTCAGACTTGAGTATCGACGGCCTGTTGAGCGCAACTTGGTATAAGCCCTGCAAGATTTCCAGACCATTCAGGAGAAAACATCATGGCGTTTGTAAATGAATACATTCCGGAAGCGGATTACGAAAAGTACGACCTCATGGAAATCTGCGGAAAACATAACAAGGCGCACCCTGGGTCCATGATTACCCGAAGCTGGACGATCGACCGCGAACGCCAGATGTTTTTGATCAGGATATGGAGCCACCGTGAATCGGAATTCGAAGGTTTGGCGTTTTATTGGAAAGGTGAATAAATAGGGTAATCCCCCGGCTCTGCCGGGGGACAGTAAAAGTTTGACAGATACGGGAGTCCATCAAGAAATTCCGAAGCGTGAGCCGCCAAGC
>JAISNE010000388.1 GCA_031276375.1 Accumulibacter sp. | reverse complement strand
AGCGCCGGGAGAGGGGGCTGTTCCTTGCGGAGCAAAGCGACGGTCGCTTTTACTGATCCCTGATCCCTGATCCCTGATCCCTGATTTTTTTCAGCCTTTCCCTAAATGCGATTGCCCTGATTGCCCTGCCCGCTTCCCGCCCCCGCGTGAAACATCGCTATAATCCAGACTTTTTCCGCTTGTCTGACGATACCTCGCATCCGATGCTCGTTCTTCGCGGTTTTTCCCGTCCGGCCCCGCGGGCCACGGCGTTGACCATCGGCAATTTCGATGGCGTCCATCGCGGGCATCGCGCCTTGCTGGGACGCTTGCGCGCTGTTGCTGGAGAGCGGGGGCTGCTGCCGGCGGTGCTGACTTTCGAACCGCATCCCCGCGAATTTTTTTCCCCGCAGGCCGCGCCGCCCCGTCTTTCCTCGCTGCGGGAAAAGCTGGAGATGTTCGCCGAGGAGGGCGTCGCGCTTTGTTGCGTTCGTCGTTTCGACGCCGCTTTCGCGGCGCTGCCGGCGCGGGAGTTCATCGAGCGGATGCTGGTCGATACGCTGAAAACCGGCTATCTGATCGTCGGCGACGATTTTTGCTTCGGCGCCCGGCGCGAGGGCGATTTTGCCGCGTTGCGCGCGGCCGGCGAGCATCACGGATTCGGCGTCGAGCGCACGGCGAGCGTGATGGCCGACGGCGAGCGGGTTTCCAGTTCGGCCGTGCGCGCGGCGCTGGCCTCGGGGGACATGGCGCGCGCCGCGCGCCTGCTCGGCCGTCCTTATTCGATCGACGGCCGCGTGGTCCGCGGCGAGCAGCTTGGCCGACGGCTGGGATTCGCCACGGCCAACCTGCGCATCAAGCATGAGCGTCCGCCGCTGTCCGGCGTTTTCGTGGTCGAGGCGCGCGGGATCGGGGACGACGCGGACGATCCGCGCCGGGGCATCGCCAACGTTGGCGTGCATCCGAGCGCCCGGCGGCTGCCGCGACCGCTGCTGGAAGTGCACCTCTTCGATTTTTGCGCCGATATCTACGGCGCCCACCTGAATGTCCGCTTCATGCACAGGCTGAGGAGCGAACAGCATTTTCCGAACCACGCGGCCTTGCAGGCGCAAATCGCCCGGGATGTCGAATCCGCAAGGCAGTATTTCAATCATTGAGTAAGTCATGGCTGACTACAAAAGCACGCTGAATCTGACCGACACACCCTTTCCGATGCGCGGCGATCTCGCCCGGCGCGAGCCGCTGTGGGTGAAAGCCTGGCAGGAGAACAAGCTCTACCAGAGGATTCGCCAAGCCGCCCAGGGGCGTCCGCGTTTCATCCTGCACGACGGTCCGCCGTATGCCAACGGGGACATTCACCTGGGACACGCGCTGAACAAGATTCTCAAGGACATCATCGTCCGCTCGAAGACGCTGGCGGGTTTCGACGCGCCCTACGTGCCGGGCTGGGATTGCCACGGCCTGCCGATCGAGCACCAGATCGAGAAGTCGCACGGCAAGCACATCGCGGGCGACCGGGTGCGCGCGCTGTGCCGCGCTTTCGCCAGCGAGCAGGTGGAGCGCCAGAAAAAGGATTTCATCCGCCTGGGCGTGCTCGGCGAATGGGACCATCCGTATCTGACGCTGACCTTCAAGACCGAGGCCGACGAAATCCGCGCGCTCGGCAGGATTCTCGAAAAGGGCTATCTGTACCAGGGCTTGAAGCCGGTCAACTGGTGCCTGGACTGCGCTTCGGCGCTGGCCGAGGCCGAGGTCGATCATGAGGACAAGACTTCGCAGGCCATCGACGTGGCCTTCGAGGCAAGCCCCCGGCAGGCCGAAAAACTGGCCCGCGCTTTCGGGCTGGCGCGTTTGCCCTCGCCGGTCTTCGCGGTCATCTGGACGACCACGCCGTGGACGCTGCCGGCCAACGAGGCGGTCTGCGTCCACCCGGATTTCACCTACGACCTCATCGAGACGCCCAGGGGCGCGCTGATCCTGGCGCGCGAGCTGGCCGACGACTGCCTGAAACGCTACGGACTCGAAGGTTCGGTCATCGCTTCGGCCAAGGGCGGCGCGCTCGAACACCTGCCGCTCCGGCATCCCTTCCAGGCGCGTGAGGTGCCGCTCATCTGCGGCGCGCACGTCACGCTCGAAGCCGGCACCGGACTGGTGCACACGGCGCCCGCGCACGGCGCCGACGATTATCTGGTCGGCAGGCGGTACGGCCTGCCGGTGAATAACCCGGTCGGCGACGACGGCCGTTTCCTGCCCGGCACGCCGGCGCTCTCGGTCTCGCCGCTGGCCGGCCAGACCGTCTGGGAAGCCAATCCGCTGGTGCTTCGGGAGCTTGAAGCCCTGGACCGCCTGCTCAAGGTGGAGAAGATCACGCACAGCTACCCGCACTGCTGGCGGCACAAGACGCCGATCATCTTCCGCGCCACCACGCAATGGTTCATCGGCATGGATCGCGCGGCGGAGCGCGATGGCGCGGCGGGCCAGGAAGGTGAAAAGGACGGCGAAACGCTGCGCCGGATCGCCGAGCGCGCGGTCGACGCCACGCAATTCTTCCCGGCCTGGGGCCGCGCGCGGCTCGAAGCGATGATGAAGACCCGCCCCGACTGGTGCGTTTCGCGCCAGCGCAACTGGGGCGTGCCGATTCCCTTCTTCCTGCACAAGGATACCGGCGCCTTGCACCCGCGCACCCAGGAACTCATCGAAGAGGTGGCGCGACGCGTCGAACAGGCCGGCATCGAAGCCTGGTTTTCGCTCGACCCGAAGGAACTGCTCGGCGACGAAGCCGACCAGTACCGCAAGATGAAGGATACGCTCGACGTCTGGTTCGACTCCGGCGTCACGCATCTCTCGGTGATGCGCGGTTCGCACGCGGCCGACTGCGCCTATCCCGCCGACATGTATCTCGAAGGCTCCGACCAGCATCGCGGCTGGTTCCAGTCCTCGCTCCTGACCGGTTGCGCCATCGATGGCCGCGCGCCGTACAAGGCCCTGCTCACGCACGGCTTCGTGGTCGACGGGCAGGGCCGCAAAATGTCCAAGTCGCAGCGCAACGCCGTCGCCCCGCAGAAAATCGTCGATACGCTGGGCGCCGACATCCTGCGCCTGTGGACGGCGGCCACCGACTACTCGGGCGAACTGTCGATCTCCGACGAAATCCTCAAACGGGTCGTCGAATCCTACCGCCGCATGCGCAACACGCTGCGCTTCCTGCTGGCCAACACCTCCGACTTCGACGCGGCGAAGGACATGCGCCCGCCGCGAGAATGGCTGGAAATCGACCGCTACGCGCTGGTCATGACGCGCCAGTTGCAAGCGCAATGCGAGGAAGAGTATGGCCGCTACGAATTCCACCGCGTCGTCCAGGCCCTGCAAACCTTCTGCTCGGAAGATCTCGGCGGCTTCTACCTGGACATCCTCAAGGACCGCCTGTATACGACGGCGGCCCACTCCCGGGCGCGCCGTTCGGCGCAAAGCGCGCTGTGGCACGTCACCCGCGCCCTGGTCAAGCTGATGGCGCCGATCCTCTCGTTCACCGCCGAGGAGGTCTGGCGGACGCTCACCGGCGAGGCCGACGACTCGGTCATGCTGCACACTTGGCAAGCCTTGCCCGCGCTGGCGGACGAAGCCGCGCTGCTCGATAGGTGGAGCAAGATCCGCGCGTGCCGCGCCGAAGTCACCCGCGCCCTGGAAGAACTGCGCATCGCCGGCAAGATCGGCTCGTCGTTGCAGGCGGAGGTCACCGTCCATGCCGACGGCGAAAAATTCGACCTCCTCTCCTCGCTGGGCGACGACCTGCGCTTCGTTTTCATCTGCTCGAAGACGCGGCTGATCCGAGATGCCGAGGAAAGGATCGAATGCGCGCCGCTGGCGCACGCCAAATGCGAACGCTGCTGGCACGTGCGCGAGGATGTCGGCGCCGATCCGGCGCACCCGGAACTCTGCGGGCGCTGCGTCAGCAATCTTTACGGCGAAGGCGAGCCGCGTGCCCGCGCGTAACATCAAACCGTGGCTGTGGATGGCCGGGTTCATCGTCCTGTTCGACCAGATCAGCAAATGGATCGTCCTGGGCACGCTGCGTCCCGGCGACTCGCGCTACGTCGCGCCGTTCTGGAACTGGGTGCTGGCCTTCAATCCCGGCGCCTCCTTCAGCTTCCTGGCCGACGCCGGCGGCTGGCAGCGCTGGTTCCTCATCCTCCTCTCGCTGGCCGTCTCGGCCTGGATCGTCACCCTGCTGCGCAAGCACAGCGGCGAATTCCGGCTGTCGCTCTCGCTCACGCTGGTGCTCGGCGGCGCGCTCGGCAACCTCGTCGACCGCGTCCGCTTCGGCGTCGTCATCGACTTCATCCAATGGCACGCCGCCGGCTACCGCTGGCCGGCGTTCAACCTGGCCGACGCGGCGATCACGCTCGGCGCGATCCTGTTGCTGTGGGACCAGCTTGGCGGCCGAAAACAGAGCTGAGGCCGGGCGGGTGAATTCCGCCGCCGGGCGGGCCGGACACCCGCCGGGCCGTTTCGTCCGGCCGGGCCGCACAGGAATGGAAACATGGAAGTGATCCTTGCCAATCCGCGCGGTTTTTGCGCCGGCGTCGAACGCGCCATCGCCATCGTCGAACGCACCATCGAAAAATTCGGCGCTCCGGTCTACGTGCGTCACGAAGTCGTGCACAACCGCTTCGTCTGCGACGATCTGCGCGCCAAGGGCGCCATTTTCATCGAGGATTTGAACGAAGTACCCGCCGGACGAACGGTGATTTTCAGCGCCCACGGCGTATCGAAAGCCGTCCGCCGGGAAGCGGAACAGCGCCGCTTGAACATCTTCGACGCCACCTGCCCGCTGGTCACCAAGGTGCATAACCAGGTCGGCCGCATGCGCCGGGAAGGCATGGAGATCGTCATGATCGGCCACAAAGGCCACCCCGAGGTCGAAGGCACGATGGGGCAAAGCGACGAAGGAATGCATCTGGTGGAAACGGTCGACGACGTGGCGCGCCTGCGCATCGCGGCCGGCGTTCCCCTGGCCTTCGTCACGCAAACGACGCTGTCGGCCGACGACGCGGAAGAGATCGTGGCCGCGCTGAAACAACGCTTTCCCGGCATCGTCGCGCCGAAAAGCGGCGACATCTGCTACGCCACGCAGAACCGCCAGAACGCGGTCAAGGCGCTGGCCGCCAGAAGCGCGCTGGTCATCGTGGTGGGCAGCCAATCGAGTTCCAACTCGAACCGCCTGAAAGAAGT
>JAISNE010000377.1 GCA_031276375.1 Accumulibacter sp. | reverse complement strand
CCGCCGGCTGGAAATCGTCGAGCTGCGCATCGGGGAACTGCGGGCGACCGTGTTGCCGGTCGAAGCGTCCGGACCCGCCGAGCCGTTGTCGCCGCCGGACGATCTCACCTTGCCGCTGGCGGTTTCGGCCCGGCGCGTGGCGATCGATTCGCTGTACTGGAACGGCGAAGCGTTGGCGACCGGCCTTGCCGTCCGGCTGGCGAGCGATGGCCGGCAACATGCCGTCGAGGAATTCGCGTTGCGCGCCGGCGAGGTTTCCGCGAGCGGGAAAATCACTCTGGACGGCCAGGCGCCGTTTCCGCTGAAGGCGCGCGCGGAGGCGCATGCGCAACTCGGCGGATGGCTCGCGGAGCGTCCGCTGGCGGTTGTCGTCGACGTCGGCGGCACGCTGGCGCGGATCGGCCTGTCGGCGCGCGCGCCGGGTCTCGACGGCGAGGCGCGCGCCACGCTCGCGCCGTTTGCCGCGTGGCCGTTGAGCGCGGCGGAGGTCCGGCTGCGCGACATCGACCCGTCGGCCTGGCTGCCCGGCGCGCCGCCCGCGAAGCTGGACGTCGAGGCCGAGTTCCGGATGGAAGGGGAACGGGGCGAAACGCCAACGGCCCGCCTGCGCGTCACCAATCGCCTGCCCGGCCCGCTCGACCGGCAGCGCATCCCGTTCGCCTCGGCCGTCGTCCGCGCCGTTCCGGATGGCGGCGCGGCGCGGCTGGAGGAGGTCGTGCTGGAGCTTCCCGGCGACGGTGTCTTGCGCGGCGACGGGCGCTGGTCGGAGGCGACGCTGACGCTGGCGCTCGGCGCGCGCCGCTTCGACGCCGCGCGCCTCGTTTCCCGCCTGTTCCCTACCCGTTTCGACGGCCCGCTCGCCGTGTCGCTCGGCGCCGAGCGGCAATCGGCCCGCCTGGCGTGGCGCGACGAGCGCATCCAGTTGACGGCGGAGGCGGAACACGCCGGAGAAGTTCTGACCGTCAAGACGCTGGAACTTGCCGCCAACGACGCGCGCCTGTCGGCCTCGGGCCGTATCGAGACGGGCGGCGGGCGGGCGTTCGCCGCCAAGGGCGTGTTGCGCCGCTTCGATCCGTCCCGTTTCGCCCACATGCCCGCCGCCCGCATCGACGCGGACATCGAGGCGCGAGGGCGGCTTGGCGCGCAACCCGTGGTCGACGGGCGCTTTGCCTTGAACGACAGCCGCTACGCCGGAATGCCGCTGTCCGGGCAAGGGCGCGTGTCGCTGGCCTGGCCCCGCATCCACGACGTGGACATCGCGCTTGCCGCCGGGCCGAACCAGATCTCCGCGGCGGGCGCTTTCGGCCAGCCCGGAGACCGTCTGAACGTGCGCGTCGACGCGCCCCGGCTGACGCCTTTCGGCCTCGACGGCGCGCTGCGCGGGCGTCTCGATCTGGCGGGAACGATCGAGCGTCCCGCCCTGACGCTCGATCTCGCGGCGCCCAGGCTCGATGTGCCGGAACTCGGAACTTTCTCCGAACTGACGCTGCGCGGCGAGTTGGGCAGCGAGAGCGACTCGCCGCTCGACGTGGAACTGGCGCTGGCGCGATTTACCCGCCACGGCGAGGACGAACCGATGCGCGAATCAACGCGCGAATCCGTGCGCGCGCTCAAGGCGCGTGTCTCCGGCAGCCAACGGGCGCATCGCCTCGAAGCCGACGGTCGATTCGCGGTGTCCGGAGCCAAGGAGCAAGAGTGGCGCTGGCGGATCGCCGCCGCGGGCGGATTCGGCGAGAACTGGCGCTGGCTCGGGCAGTTGCGCGAACTGCGGCTGGCGGAAAACGATGAGCGTCCCAGGCTGAGCCTTGTCCAGCCGGCCGCGCTGGAAATCGCCGCCGCCGGCTGGTCGGTGGGGCCGCTGGCGCTCGCCGGCAAGGCGCCGGAGTGGACCGCCGAACTGCGCGCCAACGCCGACGCCGACCGGCTCCAGGCGGAAGCCACGGTCATCGGCGCGCCATCCGGGCGGATCGAAGGCCAACTCGAAGCCGGCATGCGCGGCCCCTGGCAAATCGCCGAGGACGCGCCCTGGCGGGGACGCCTGAATCTCGACGTCGGCGATCTGGCCTGGCTCGGCGGCCTGCTCGGCGAAGGCTGGCAGAGCGGCGGAAAACTTGCCGGCGCGCTGACCGTCGGCGGCCGGCCCGCGCGCCCCGAACTCAGCGGCCGCCTCGGCGGCAGCGAACTGGCCCTGCGCCTTCCCGAACAGGGCTTGCGCCTCACCGACGGACAACTCGCCGCCGAATTCGACGGCGGCATCCTGCGCGTCACCCGCCTCGGCTTTGCCAGCGCGCTCGACGAACCGCCGCGCGCGCTGCGCCAGGCGCTCGGCGACGCGGCGCAACGCTTCGCCACGCCGGGGCGCGTCGACGTTTCCGGCGAACTCGATCTTGGCGATGGCGCGACGGAGGAAAACGCTTATCTCGATATCCGCCTCGACCGCTTCGGCGTCAGCCAGTCGTCCGACCAATGGATCGCCGTCTCCGGCGGCGGGCGCGTTTCCTGGCGGGGGGAAAGCCTGAGCGCGCGCGGCGAACTCGGTGTCGACGCCGGTTACTGGCAGCTCGCTCCGGCCGGCATGCCCCGGCTGTCGGACGACGTCCTGGTCAAGCGCCCGGAAGCGCCGGCGAACGTCGGCGCGCGGCCCAATCTCGACCTCGATCTGAAAGTCGCGCTGGGACACCGTTTCCTGTTCCGCGGCGCGGGCCTGCAAACATGGCTGGCCGGCGACGTGCGCCTGACCGCCCGCGGCCGCGACCTGCCGCGCGCCAGCGGCACGATCCGGCTGCGCGACGGGCGCTTCGACGCCTATGGGCAGCAACTGGACATCGAGCGCGGTTTCCTCACCTTCCAGGACCTGCTCAACGATCCGGCGCTCGACGTGCGCGCCGTGCGCAAGGGGCTGGCCGTCGAAGCCGGCGTGCAGATCGGCGGGAGCGCGCGGCGTCCGGTGGTGCGCCTGATCTCCGATCCCGATCTGCCGGACACCGACAAGCTGGCCTGGCTGCTGCTCGGCCACGGGCCGGAGTCGATGGGCGCGGGCGACGCGGCGCTGCTCGTTTCGGCGGCGGGCGAACTCCTCGGCAACGACTCCGGCGGCATCGTGCAACAACTGAAAAACACGTTCGGCATCGACGAACTCGGCATCCGCCAGGGCGGCATCGGCGGCGCCGCCGCGCGCGGGCCAGCCAGCCGGATCGCCGCCACTCGCGGCGGCGATACCGCCGGCACGGCGAACGGCCATGTCCTGAGCGTCGGCAAGCGCCTGTCGGCCGATGCCACGCTGGCCTACGAACAATCGCTGACGCAGGCCGAGAGCGTGGTCAAGCTGACCGTCAAGCTGACCCGGAACATCGCCGTCATCGGACGCGCCGGCAGCGACAACGCCCTGGACATTCTGTACACGCTGACCTTCGGCCAGCCGCCGCGGCGCGACTCCGGCGCCGACTCCCTGCTCGACCCGGAGGCCGATCCAGGTAGCCGCGACAACCCGGCCAGGGAATGAAGTCGCGTCCCGGACGACGCAAGCGGTACGCGCGGAGATTGCCGCGAACATGGAAGAGGTGAGCGCCCTGGCGCGGGTATGGCATCGGGCGGACCCGATGGATCGCCCGCCCACGGCGCATCATCCGCGGACGACGATGAACAACGGTCAGGGCGCCGCCTGTCCGCGCCGGCATTTAAAACCAAGTTGTGTTCAACAGGCCGTTGATACTCAAGTCTGACGTGTCAGGATTCCGGTCGTTTTTTGGCATGTCACGATGGTTTGATTGCAACTCGGTATAAAACCTCTTTCGGGCCTGTCCGGTTCGCCTCCAGAAGATACCGACGGACAACGGCAAGGAATTCACCGACCGCTTGCCCTGCCGTGACAGGGAAACCAGCGGTCGGCATGAGTTCGATCAACTATGCGCCGCGCCGGACATCGAGC